>JBDTWG010000065.1:0-13190 GCA_040006855.1 Nitrospira sp. | reverse complement strand
GACTGGCGCCGGCGCGGCGAAAGATGCGCAGATATTTCCGTTGCTCAGACGTGAGTGTGGTTTCCCAGAGAAGATCGGCCATGCCGATGATGGCGTTCATCGGGGTCCGGATCTCGTGACTCATACTGGCGAGAAATTCGCTCTTAGCGCGATTGGCGACATCGGCGGCGTCTTTCGCGGTCTGCAGCTCCTCAACACGGCGCTGCAGCTCGTTCGAGACGCGTTGCAGGGCGCGTTCGGCGCGCCGTCGTGCGGTTTGCTCGCGTTGCAGTGCTGTGGGGGGGCGAGAGGGAGCGCGGGAAACAGGTTTTGAGGAGGCTGTTGTCGTTCGCCGGGAGTGCGCTGTGCGTTTCGCCATGTCCTGGTCCGGTCGTCTCCAGCCTTCGTGCCAGCCCCGCCGCAGATGGTGTGGAGTGCGGAGTCGCGTTCGCGCCGGCGGGAGGCTGTCAGTCCTTGTGAATGTGATGCACGAGGGTCAGCACTCCCGCCTGTTTGGCGCGATTGCGGCCTTCTTGCTTCGCTTGGTAGAGCGCTTGGTCGGCAGCCCGTATGAGATCCGTGGGTGCGGCGACGCGGTTCGGCACGGTGCTCGCAAAACCGAGACTGATGGTCACGGGATCACCATTGGGATGTTTAATTTCGGCTTCGCAGACTTTCCGTCTGAGCGTGTCCGCGACCTGTGCCGCGCCTTCCACCGTGGTTCCCGGTAGCACGATGACAAACTCGTCCCCTCCATACCGTGCGACCAAGTCGCCGGGACGATTCACGTGGCTCGAAATAAGCTGTGCGACCTGGCGGAGACATTCATCGCCGGCCTGGTGTCCATGGCCGTCGTTGTAGGTCTTGAAAAAATCGATATCGAGCATAATCAGCGATAGGGGAGTCGATTCGCGCGCGGCCCGTCGCCATTCCTGGTCGAGGAAATCGTCGAACTGCCGCCGGTTGGTAATCCCGGTCAAACCGTCGAGGCAGGAGAGGCGCAGCAACATCTGGTTGGCTTCCTGGAGTTGGCGCATGACCTCAAGGAGTTCCTGCTCGCGCGCGCGGCGGCGTTCAATTTCATGCACGAGGCGCAGCACGCACCGGACGCGTGTCAGGAGCTCGATCTTGCTGAGGGGTTTCGCCACATAGTCGATCGCGCCGGCGGCAAAGGCGAGTTGCAGATCCACTGGATCCGTCTTGACCGTGGCCATGATGATAGGGATGTCGCGATATCGTTCGACGGCCTTAATTTGCCGACAGGCTTCGATCCCGCTGGTGGATGGCATAACGATATCCATCAAAATCAGGTCGACCCGGCCGGCCAGCGGCTTGCCGCCGGCGAGCCCCAGGAGGCGAAACGCCGCTGCGGCGGATTCTGCGACGAAGGTTTCTTCGTAGCCGGCATTCGAGAGGATGGATTGCATCAACAGGCGATCGTCCGCCGAATCATCGACGATCAAGATACCCATGGCAACAAGTCTCCCTGAGAGGTGTGTCGTAGAGGCGATGCTAGCAGCTAGTCTGCGTAAACACCAGGGTAAAGCTTTTTGATGCAGGGGGTGCAGAGCCCGTGACTGAATTCGGCTTCTGAGTGTTGTTGAATATATTCTTCCAACTGCTGCCAAAAGCCTTGGTCGTTTCGAATCTTCTTGCAGGACGCGCAAATCGGCACGAGGCCTTTCAGGACTTTCACCTCGCGCAACGCCTGCTGCAACTCTGCGTTGCTGCGCTGCAACTCCCCTTCACGGGCTTTGCGGCAATCCATTTCCTTTTTCAGCATGAGCGCGGAATTCACCCGTGCCAGAAGTTCCACGCTGTTGACTGGTTTGGTGATGAAGTCCATGGCGCCGGCCGAAAAGGCTGCCTGTAGGTTATCGAGATCTGTCTTCGCGGTGACGACGATGACAGGAATATCCCGCAGAAGATCCAAGCTCTTGATGTGGCGCGTGGCGGCGACACCGTCCGTGCCGGGCATAAGAAAGTCCATGAGAATGAGGTCGATGGAAGGTGGGAGATCCGATGACGAGGGGTGCGTGATTCCCAGCGCGTGATAGGCAGCGGAGGCCGAATCTGCAACCAAGAGATTCTGATGGCCGGCTTTTTTGAGAATCGTGCTGAGCAATACCTGTTGGTCCGGCGAATCGTCAACGACTAAAATGCTCATGTGCGGACCTCATCCGATTAGTGGCCTGTGGGGCGTCGCGAGACATGCCGATGGGATAGGCTCGATCGTCGACATTATGCGGACCGACATCTGCGTGCAGCCCGGCGAGATCTGTATCGGCAGAATTGAGAGAGAGGTTGAATCTAGCAGGCGGAGGTGTTATCGCTGGAGCGCCGCTTTCACCAAATCACTGACAACTTTGCCGTCGACGGATTGGCCGGCCAGGCGGGCCATCACGGCTTTCATCACCTGCCCCATGTCCTTCAAAGACGAAGCGCCGGATTCTTTGACCGCGGCCTCCACGATCCGGGCCACCTCCTCAGAGGAGAGGGTGGCTGGAAGATAGGCCTCAATGATGGTGATTTCCTGCCGTTCCTTGGTCGCCAGATCTTGCCGGTTGCCTTTCTCGAACTGCTCGGCCGCTTCTTTTCTCTGCTTGATCAGCATGGTCATAATCCGGCTCATTCCGGCATCGTCCAAATCTTGCTTCAGCTCGACTTCCTTGTATTGCACGGCGGCCTTAATCATGCGGATCACGTCCATGCGTAGTTGATCTCTGGACTTCATCGCCGATTTCAAATCCTCACTCAACCGATCATGCAGTGACATGGAATTCCTTTCAGGTAAGGACTCGTACTGTTTTGCAGAATAACTTCTTTGCGGAAAGCAGTCAACGTGATTGAGCGGATCGTCTCGTAGGGAAAGGGATGCGCCAGCGACGTCACACGTGACGTTTTCATGTTGAGCGCCAGTGAAGACTGTCCCATAATGCAGCGTCTGCTACAGTCCTAAGACGTGATTGCCATGAAAGGGGAGCGGTATGGATGACAAGCGCGGAAAGATGGGAGAAGGGATTCGGTTCATGGGGTTTGCCTGTGGCATCATCGCGACTGTAGGGCTGATCGTGGGTTGCGCGAGCGAAAAGCCAAAACCGATGGGCCAGCCTTCATCGGAGCAGGTGAAAGGGAGTGCAGATCGCGCCTTCGACAAGCTCAAGCAGGAAGAGCGGGAGCGCAAGCCGGCAGGAATGTAAGCTTGGCTGGGTTGGCCGGTTCGTGATTAGGTCAGGCCGGGCTTCGCCAAGGCCAACGGGCGGCGAGTGGTTTGACCAGCGGGAGTTCCCATACCAACTGCCGGTGCGGCGGCGGGATGAGACGTCGTGGCTCACCAAACGTCCCCAATAGAGTCATGGCAATCAGCAATCGCAACGCACCGGACAGGCAGAAGACGAACGGCAGGTTGGATGCCGGTATCAATTCCCACAGGCCGAGCGAGAGCTGGGTTGGGATAATCGTGGCGAGCCAACTGCCGGTCAAGGCTCCGACACCCCATCCGATCGCATTCATCGCATTGGCGAGCGCGACGCCTCGCGTGCGCTCTTCAGGCCGGAGCGAATCAAAGACATAGTTCTGCAGTCCCAGCGACAATCCCGCCCATATCACGCCGCCCCCAAAATTCCAGATCAACAAGAACACATACTGCTCACTCAACAGATACCCCATCGGCAGCAGCGGCACGGTTAGTCCGGTGACCGTCAACAAGGTTTTATTCCCATACCGATCGCCGAGTTGCCCCCAGGCGGTGAGGGTGAGGAACTGCGCTGAGATGCTGCTGGCCATCCATCCGGCATACTGCAAATACGTCCAATGCAGATCCCGCAGCAGATAGACCACAAAGAACGGACCTGAAATGAGCACGGCAAAATGCATCAAGCCAGAAAACAGCAGGAAGTAGCGAAAGTCGGTCGTGGCAGTTTCTATAAGAAAATGACGGAAGCCCTTCGGGGCCTCAGCCTGGTGTACTGAGACTAGCGTTGAGATCTTGGTCTGGCAGCGCGTGGCCCCCATTCGCGCGGCTGCGGCACTTAAGAAAATCACCACGAACCCGAGCCAACTGACCTCCCATTTCTGGCCGAGCGTCAAGATCGCTCCCGCTACTCCCAAAGCCACGAAACTCGTTGATGCCGTGATCCGAGCCCGATGTGCGAAGTAGGCTCCCCGGCCGTTCGTTTCGACCAAATCAATCAGCAGACTGTTCCAGACCGGGGTCGTAGCCTGCCCGAAGGCGAAATACAGCATGGCGCACCCGATTAAGAGCCATGGGCCATATTCAGGCATGAGCAAGGGGAGGGCGAGGAGCGGGAGCCAGCAGAGGGTCTGCCCCCATCCGCCCGCGAGAATGAGATGTCCGGGTGTACGGAGGTACTGCAGGAGTTTCACCGACAACAGCTGCGCCACCATGCCGACCAATTGGGGTAACGCGGAGAGAATGCCGATGTGAAATGGAGAAGCATGCAGAAGCAAGGCAAAGGCTGCGAAATAGTTCTCTCCACCGCCTTGTGCCGCCGCCTGGAATGCCGCGTCACGAAGGCCCTGTTGCCGGCTCCGAGCCGTGGCGTCTTGTTCAGGCAAGGTTTCTCGACCGCATGAGGAGGCGGTGGTGGGCATGTGCCTGTCGGCAGGTAGCTGAATCATGAGGCCATGTAAGGTCTAGGAGCTGAATTACACATGAGTGTAGAGTACTGCAACTTGGGGATCATGAGGATTATATCAGAGCTACGGCCCGGTCCTCTGCGTCTCACGTGCCTGGCACCCGGTTGACCCCTTGAGCAACAGTGAGTACGATATTCTTATGGATCTCAGGATCACATGGCCAGGTTCCCGCCGCTCCGCTGACGGCGACGGTGGTTTATCACTTTGCCGACTGGTGTCCGCGCTCCTGGTGACGGCTGGGCTTGGGTTGTGGAACACGGTGGCGGAGGGGCGTGACCTGATGGTTCCGAAAGAGCAGGCGACGACGGAGTATGAGCCGACCGAAGCACCGTCACTTGATGTGCAGCGTAAGGGCGTTCCGCAGTCGCTCTTTACCTGGATCAAGATGGCGCGCGGCTATGAAGTGGAGTGGGATACGTTTGGACGAAAAGGTTGGTACACACAGGACCCCCGTCTCAAACCGGTGGATCCGGACACGACTCTGTTCACGCCTGACACAGCGGCGGTGTATATCGTCTTTGAGGTCGCCCCACTTGAAGACCCGGCACAGTTTGCCGCACAGGTATTCCCCGTGGGAGCGGACGGCAAGACCGGTGACACCGTGATCGTGCGCGATAGTCTGGAGGTGCCGGGCCATGAACGGTACGGGTTCTTAGAGCTAAAAAAGCCGTTAGAGCAATGGCCATCAGGGAAATACCTGGTCAAGATCTACATCACCTCGCTGGGACAGCAGCCCTTCCATGCCGTTAATCAGGTCGGCACCATGCATTTTTCAGTCACTGACCAAACAAATCCCGGCGCCTCGCCTCGGTTGCCCGATTCCACGACACGTTGAAAATCCCCCGCCGCTTGGTCTAACGTGCAGCACCGTCTGCTCTAGTCGAGCGCGACGACGGTCACTCGATTTTTTACCCGGGAGCAGGTGCATGAAGGAAACCGATGCGGAGAAGTTGGCGTTGTTATATGAGCGTTTTCGAGATGTCTGTTTGGTCGAGAAGGAAGTCTGGACGGAGATTTATATGCCCAGGACTTTCAAAGACGGCACGGCCGTCCGGACGAATATTCAAGACCGGTACGATGTGGTGATCGATGATCAGGCGGTAGAAGACGCATTAGAGGCGAACATCCCTCTTGGGCAGGCTGCGTTGGGCGCGGCCATCCAAGAGTACCGAGCACACATCAGTTTTGAGAAGAAGGCGTAAGAACAGCGTCAGCCCTTCGCGAGAAATCGCTCAACGTCCTTCACGACCTCATCGGCCAACGGTTTCGTTCGGTGGTGATAACGTGCCACCACGTTGCCGGACCGATCGACCAAATACTTCTGAAAGTTCCACTCCACTTCACCGGGGAAGGGGCTTTTTTCTGTGAGGTATTGGTAGAGAGGGTGTTTGTCGCCGCCTTTGACGCTGATCTTGCTGAAGAGCGGGAACCCCACACTGTACTTCGTCAGGCAAAAGCCCTTGATCTCCTCATTGGTCCCCGGCTCTTGCTGACCGAAGTTGTTCGCGGGGAAGGCCAGAATCTCAAAGCCCTTGTCTTTGTAGGCTTCGTACATGGTTTCCAGGTCCGTATATTGGGGAGTATTGCCGCACAAGCTGGCGGTATTCACGAGCATGATGACCTTCCCCTTGAACTGACTGAGCGAAACCGGTTTCCCGTCGATATCGTTCAGAGTGAAATCGTAGACGTTCGAAGACTGAGCAGCCATAGGTTTCGCTCCTTGCTCTGCCGAACCGACCTGCCCAACCCCCATGAAGGCGCCGAGTCCGAGACCTATGACAAGCCCGCCGACGAGCACATTCCAGGAACAGGATGGTCGAGTGAACGGCATGTGAAAACTCCTTGGTTAGAGGCGTTGCAACGCGGCGACGCGCTCCTCAATCGGAGGATGAGTGGCCAGCAAATGCATGAGGGCCGACGTGTTGCCGGAAATTTTCATGGTCGCCAAGGCGTCGTGAGTCGAATACTCGAATTGGGCACGGTCCACCCATCGGTCGATCCCTTGCAGGGCATTGATCATCGACTCTTTCCCATAGACTTTTGCTGAAAAGGCATCTGCGGCAAATTCCCGGCGGCGGGAATGCCAACTGACCACCAGCATGGCCAATACCGATAACACGACTTGCAAAAAGATGTAGACGACGAAGCCCAGGATCGGATTGCCGCTCTGGCCCTCCTCGCGATCGCCTCCTTGCGGCTGGGCGACCATCTGGTATACGAAGTTGCTGATGTAGTGCACGAAGGTGTTCATCAAGCCGGCGAGCACCGTCGTGGAAAACATGTCGCCATTGAAGACATGGCCCATTTCGTGGGCGAGGACGGACTTTACTTCGTCCTCGCGGAGATTCGCGAGCAGGCCGGTCGACACGGCGACCATCGCATTATTTTTGGTTGGCCCTGTTGCGAAGGCGTTGGGATCCGCTGACTCGTACACCCAGACCTCCGGCATCGTGATGTGGAGGCGTTGGGCGATGTCCTGCACGGAGCCATAAATGACCTGTTCGGCATTCGTACGCGGCTGCGTGATCTGGGTGCAGTCCAACATGGCGCGGGCCATCTGTTTGGAGAAGAGTAAGCTGATAAAGGCGCCGCCGAAGCCAATCACGAGGGACCAGACCAACAGCTCTTGGCTGAAGGCCCCGCGGACATCGATGCCGAACGACGGCAAAACCACATTGATCAACACCCTGACTGTAATCGACAGGGTCAGGTAGATCAGCACGTTTGCAATGAGAAGCAGCCCGATACCCTTCAACGACTTCATGTATATCCTCCTTAGAACCCTAGAACCCTCAAACCCCGTTCTCTCACTCCTTCGTTCTACGGAAAGGAGCGGACCTTGGATGTCATTATACCGAATGCCCAGCCTCGTGTGCTGTCGGGAATCAGTCACGCATGGGCGATCGAGATCCAGTAGAGCAGATAATACCATGTTGCCATCCAGTCAAGGCAGGATCCCGACGCCTGCCCAGGCATCCGCATAATATTCATGACAGCGCCTGAATCGAGCTCTGCTATGCTGGAAGCCGGTTGACCCACTCTCCCCCTTCTGCTAAAAAAGACGAATGGATACGGTCGTGTTATCTCTTCGCGCAAGCATGCTTGCTGTGCTCATGGTCAGTCCTGCGCTTGTGATGGGAGCCGATCAGGTGCCCCAAGTCCCCCCACTACGAGTGCCGGTCGATCAGTTGGATGGCATTCAACGTGCCACCATTATTCTGGACAGCTACTCGTACACGCCCAATCATGTGATCGTGCAGGCCGGAAAGCCCGTCGAGCTGCTCTTGACCAGCATCACGACCATCACTCCGCATAACTTCCTGTTGAAAAATGAAGCCGCAGGGTTGTCGATTGAGCGTGATGTGGGGTCGGGGCGAACCGTCACCGTGCAGTTCACACCCATGAAACCCGGCATCTATACCTTCTATTGCGACAAGAAATTGCTGTTCTTCCCAAGCCACCGAGAGAAGGGCATGGAAGGCACGTTGGAAGTCAGATAAGAAGGTTGCTCCACGTCTATCGACTCCGCAAGACACGAACTTCTTCACGGCATCCTCAAGCAGGTTTCCCGGTCTTTTTACCTGACCCTCAACGTGCTGCCGGTGGATGTGCGCGACCAGATGGGTCTGGCCTATCTCTTCGCGCGCGCCGCCGACACCATCGCCGATACTGATCTGATCGGTCGCGAAGAACGGCTCCGATATCTCAACGAATTTCGGACGCAGTTCACTGTCCACGATGGGCGGCGAACGGATGTGCAGGCGATCCAAGCGGCGCTCGCTCCCCATCAAACGAATTCTGCCGAACGTGTGTTGCTACAGCGCCTCGACGAGTGTTTGGCACTGTATGATGGGTTCGATCCAGGCGATCGAGAGCGGATTCGATGGCTGATGGGAGTGTTGCCGGACGGGATGACGATGGACCTGACGCGTTTTCGCGGCGAGTCAGCGCAGGAGCTGACGGCGTTTCAAACGCTGGACGAGCTGGATCAGTATACCTATTACGTCGCCGGATGCGTCGGGGAGTTCTGGACCAGGATGGTCTGTGCCCATCGCCCGGCCATGGCGCGATGGGATGTCAAGCGGATGTCGGCCATCGGTGTGCGATTTGGCAAGGGCTTACAGCTCACAAACATCGTGAAGGATATTGCTCGGGATCTCCACCGTGGCCGCTGCTACGTGCCGGAACCGCTCCTCCGCGAGGCAGGCCTCACACCGACGGACTTGCTGAATAGAGACAACCTACCGAAGTTTAGGCCGGTCCTGAATCGACTGATCAAACTCGCCATGGAACACTTGGATCAGGGGTGGATGTACACGATGGCGCTGCCACGCTTCGAGATCCGTCAGCGCTTGGCCTGCATGTGGCCGATTTTGCTGGCCGGGGAAACGTTGAAGCGAGTGGCGAGAGCTCCCGATCTCCTCGACCCTGCCGTCAATGTCAAAGCGCCGCGCTCCGTGGTCTATCGCGTATTGGCGCTCACCACCCTCACTGGCGGCTGCGGCTATGCCGGCACTGCCTATTGGGGCCGGCTGCGGAAGCAAATCGTCTAGACGCGTTGTCCCGTCGTCTCTGTGGTATAGCGGTATAGTTGTGGAGCAGGGGAGGACTCGCGGATGGGAATGATTCGACGGACACAGACCACATGGAGGCAACGGGTTGCGAGGACGCAGGCCATCATGTCGGCGGCCTGGCAGCTCTTGAAGGAACAGAAACAACTCCTCCTGCTTCCCATCGCGTCGTCGGTCTGTCTGCTTCTCATTACGGGCGCCTGGGCGATTCCCGCCATTCTGGGGGTCTTCGCAGACACATCGTGGTCGGACGCTGCGCGACAGAGCGAGTCGTTGTCTTCCCTGGGCGCGTTTCTGTTCTACGTCGTGACGTACGGGATCGGGATTTGTTTTCAACGCCGCGCTGGCGATCTGCGTCTTACGAAAGCTTGCGGGAAAATCCGTCTCGATTCTCGACGGCTTACGCGAAGCCGCCACACTCTTTCCACAGATTCTTGGCTGGGCGCTGTTATCGGCAACGGTGGGCGTGCTCTTGAGAACGATCGAACGCCGATCAGGTTTTATCGGTGGGGCTGTGACGAGCATGCTGGGGTTTGCGTGGACCGTCGTCACCTTTCTGGTTGTGCCGGTCCTGGTCGCAGAGCGGAAGGGGCCGCTTGATGCCGTTCGGGAATCTGCGCAGTTGTTGCGGCGAACGTGGGGGGAAGACCTTCTCGCCGGCATGGGGTTTGGCGCGCTCTATTTCATCTGGTCGATTCCGGGAATGATCACCTTCGTGCTAGGCTCCAGTATGATTGCGTCCCATCTTGTTACTGCGATCGTCATCATGGTTCTGGCGATTCTGTACTTTCCGTTGCTCGGCCTCGTGCTCTCCACTCTGTCGACCATCTTCGACGTCGTGCTCTATCGCTATGCGAAGTTCGGCACCATCACGCCTGGCTTCGATCGCGACCTCCTGGAATCCTCGTTCGTTCACAAGGCAGTCCAGTAAGGGCCGGAGCGTTGACATCAGTATGCCTGGAGACAGGAGTTGCGAGGCGACTCGCTGAAGCAGTGATCTTGCCGGGGCTTGGCCGGTAGGGAAGGAATGGGGAAACTGACTGAGTCCTTGAAGGGATTTCCACAGGCTTCCGCCCTGCCGGCCTGCACCCGGCCGCTCGGAGAGGGCGGACGCCTCGCATTCTTCGCGCCAGTTTCTTACTTTTTCTGCGGCTCCAGCAGCTTCTCGCCCTTTTTGAAGACCGCATAAATCGCTTGCGACGGGCAGGCGTCCAAACACAACCGGCAGCTTTCGAGGCAACGGGAAGGATCGAACTTGTAGGGCGGTGTCGAGAGCCACGCGCTGGTCGGGCAAATGGGGACGCAAATAGCTTGGTGGGTGCAACGATCGGGATGACGGACGAGATGATCGCGAATGACCAGCATCGGCTTTACTCCTTCGAAGAGACCTTGCGAGAAGATCTCGAACATGTTTCTTTCAGGTAGACTGCTCACTTCCACTCCTTGACCAGCTCTTTGAGCCGGTCTTTCAATTCCGGGATCTGTTCCATATTATTGCGGATCGCCCCGAGAATATTTTCCAGCCGCGCCGAGCGTTGGGCGTCTTTATCTTTCTTCACGAGTTGATCGTACCCGACATAAGCATCGCGGTGTCTGGGTTCGAGGAAGCGGCGGCTTGCTTGCAGGGCTTCACCCAATTCGTACGGCTCGGCCGTCAATGCCGGGGCGACGATCAATGAACCGTCCGTGAAGACCACCGCCGCGGCTCCGGCCTTGCTCTTGAGCGGCGTGACGGCCTCAACCGTTTTTCCGGCAAGCTGCTCCCAATGGTGAAGCAGACCGGGAAACGTTTTGATGTAGGCCACCTTTTCCATATTGGCCTTCCATTTTTCGTCGGCTGGCATAGAGGCCTCGCGAGATGCATCGGGTCGTACTGGATTCACACTTTCAATGGAGAGAGGAGCGGGGAGGACTGATCGGGCATGAGGAGTCGTTCGACTAGTTCTCCCTTTACGATGTGACGCTCCATGATTTCCTTCACGTCAGCCTCGGAGGTGACGCGATACCACACGCCTTCGGGATAGACCACCACGCTCGGCCCTTGGGCGCAATAATCGAGGCAGCCGGCTTTGTTGGCACGAACGATCCCTTTGAGGTTGAGTCGCTTCGCCTCTTGCTTGAAACAGGCGTGCAGGGCTTCAGAGCCCAGCTTGGAGCAGCTGCCTCGTGGATCGTCGGGTTCTCGCTTGTTCGTGCAGACGAAAATGTGTCGCTGGTAACCTGTCATGCGATTCGTCCCGTCATTGCAGTGAATGGTCACGCTCGAGGGTGAAATTGCTCGATCAACTGCTTAACGTCTGCGAGGTTGAGGAGCGGCGAGCCGGCGGCCTGTGTGCCTGCGATGGCGGCAATCTCCTGGAGGCGCAGCTGCGCGCGTTGTTTCGCTTCCGGTTCCGACAGTGCCGAGGCCTGCCCCTTCGCGAGCTTGTCGAACTCGGCATGGATGTCGCGAAAATCGCGTTGCAGGTGTTTCATCATCGAGCAGGGGTCGCAATACCACTTGGGACTTTGATCCGAAGCAGGCGAAAGGCGATCATACGTGCGTCCGAAAAAATCTTTGCCCAGCGACAGCTTCATCAAGGGGGTGCCTGTGACGTGGCAGGCATTACAAGATCCGGCATCCATGCGCGAGGTGCTCCTTCGTAACGGAAGTGATCGATAGAGCGCGGATCTTACCGCACTGATCTTGCCGTAGCAAGGTGGACAGGTCCTCATGACGCATCGGCGATCGGTGTGTTCCATGTATAATAAGATGTTCTGAAAAAACTGACTGGAAGCGAAGGAGGCGGTTATGCTCATCGGCGTCCCCAAAGAAATTAAGGATCATGAGCATCGGGTAAGCGTGACGCCGGACGGCGTCCGCCTGTTACGCGCATCAGGGCATCAGGTATTGGTGGAACCGTCAGCCGGACAAGGCAGCGGGTTCACGGACGAAGCCTATCGTCAGGCTGGCGCGCAGGTGGTCCGAGCTAAAGAAGACGTCTTTCGACAGGCGGACCTGATCGTGAAGGTCAAGGAGCCGCAATTGTCTGAGTGTGCGCTGTTCCGGCCTGGCCAAGTGCTCTTCACGTACTTGCATCTGGCATCCTTGCCGGATTTGACCAAGGCGCTCATGGCCTCACAGATTACCGCTATTGCCTATGAAACCGTCGAGGCCAGAGACCACAGCCTCCCAATCTTACGACCGATGAGCGAAATTGCCGGGCGATTGGCGGTCCAAGTAGGAGCCCACTACCTCGAGCAGGTGCAGGGAGGGCGCGGGCTGTTGCTGGCCGGCGTCCCCGGTGTGCCTCCCGGGCATGTGGTGGTGCTTGGAGCGGGAGTGGTGGGCACGTCGGCAGTCAGGATTGCCGTCGGCATGGGAGCGCGGGTTACGGTCATCAACTTGGATCTTGACCGCTTGCGAGCGCTGGACGATTTGTATGGCGGGCGAATCACCACCTGTGCCGCCACGGAATCGGCGATCGAACGCGCCCTTGTCGATGCCGATCTGGTGATCGGCGCGGTGCTGGTGCCTGGAGCGCGCGCACCCAAAGTCATCTCGCGCGACGCCGTGTCACAAATGAAGCCGGGTTCTGTCATCGTGGATGTAGCGGTCGACCAGGGTGGATGCAGTGACACGACGAAGCCTACGACTCACTCGGATCCTGTGTATGTCGTGGACGGCGTCCTTCACTATTGCGTGACGAACATGCCTGGTATTGTTCCTTACACCTCCACGCTGGCCTTAACCAACACCACCCTCCCTTACATTGTCCGCCTCGCTTCGAAAGGGGTCGAGCAAGCCATTCATTCGGACCCTGGTTTGGCCAAGGGTGTGAATGTGATGAACGGCACGGTGGCGTGCCAAGCCGTGGCTGAAGCACACGGCTTGCGTTTTACCCCCTTGTTGTAAGACAATCCGAAACTCGTGCTCGGTTCTGCCCGGTCGGGGCGTAGCGCAGCCCGGTAGCGCACTGCGTTCGGGACGCAGGGGTCGGA
>JBDTWG010000064.1:0-13358 GCA_040006855.1 Nitrospira sp. | reverse complement strand
CCCGCAGGTCCTCCAGAGTCAACTGCTGGAGTGATCGATGGCGCTCAAGTGAGGATCTCACAATTTTTCCGGTAATGGAATGGGCCTCTCGGAACGGCACCCCTTTCGTCACGAGGTAATCCGCGATTTCCGTCGCCAGCATGCCGCCGCCTTCGGCAGCCTCAGCCAGAGTCGCCTGATTGACGACCAACCGTCGAATCAGCTCCGTGCACAGGAGCAGAGATTGCTGCGTCGTATCCACAGCGTCGAAGAGCGCTTCCTTATCTTCCTGCAGATCGCGATTATAACTCAGGGGCAGCCCCTTGAGGAGCGTCAAAGTACCCATCAGGTGACCATAGACCCGCCCCGTCTTGCCACGGACCAACTCCGGCACATCGGGATTCTTTTTTTGCGGCATCATGCTACTGCCGGTGCAAAACGTGTCGGGCAAATCGACATAATGGAACTCCTGCGAGGCCCAGAGAATCAACTCTTCGCTCATACGCGAAAGGTGCATCATGATCAACGACAACGCGCTGAGCACTTCGACCACCCCGTCGCGGTCCGACACGGCATCCAGGCTATTCTGAGTGACCGCAGGAAACGCCAACAGAGCTGCGGTGTACCGCCTGTCGATCGGATAGTTCGATCCTGCCAATGCCCCCGACCCTAATGGCATCACGTTAAGCCGTTCCCGGCAATCATGGAGTCGGCCCCGGTCCCGATCCAGCATTTCGACATAGGCCAAGAAGTGATGGGCCAACAAGACCGGCTGAGCTCGCTGCAAGTGCGTATAGCCCGGCATGACGACATCCAGATGCGCGCGTGCCTGCGCCACCAACACCCGCCGAAACTCTTGGATCTGCCCCATCAAGGTCGATAACACGTCTCGCAAAAACAATCGCAAATCCAGCGCCACCTGGTCGTTGCGGCTTCGTCCTGTGTGCAGCTTCCCGCCCAACGGGCCGATCAGTTCGGTCAGCCGGCGTTCAATCGCCATATGAATATCTTCGTCCTGCGGCGAGAAATGAAATCGCCCTCCGTCCAACTCGGCCTTCACGGCCCGCAATCCGCGCACAAGCCCGGCTGACTCACGAGCCGTGAATACCCCTGCCCGTTCGAGCGTTTTACAGTGCGCGATGCTGCCCTGGATATCGTAGGGATACAACCGTTGGTCGTAGGCCAACGAGGAGGTGAACTGCTCTACCAGCCGATCGGTTTGCTCAGCAAACCGGCCGCCCCAGGCTTTGCCTTTGGGCAACGCACGATCGGCTCGTTGAGGGGAACGGGAAGACTTGCGCGAGCGGCTGGCGCCGGCTTTGGACCTAGCCATTACTTGCTCGATCGCTTCTTGTTTCGCTGCGCCCGAATCGCCAGTCGGAGGGCATTCAAACGTATAAAGCCTTCCGCATCCTTCTGCCGATAGACGGCGTCTTCTTCGAACGTGGCCATGTCCAGCCGGTAGAGCGAGCGCGGAGACTTTCGTCCCACCACGGTGCAGCTCCCTTTGTAGAGCTTCACCTTGACCGTGCCCGTCACATCCCGCTGGGCTTCATCAAGGGCCGTCTGAAGCATTTCCCGCTCAGGCGCATACCAATACCCGTAGTAAATCAGCTCGGCATACCGCGGAATGAGACTATCCCGCAGATGCAGGACTTCCCGATCCATCGTCAGGGACTCCAACCCCCGATGGGCCGCATGAAGAATCGTGCCGCCTGGGGTTTCGTACACTCCGCGTGACTTCATGCCGACATAACGGTTTTCCACGAGATCGACACGGCCGACACCGTGCTCGCCGCCCAACTTGTTGAGGCTGGCCAATAACGTCGCCGGGCTCATCTTCTTGCCATCTACCGCCACGGGATCGCCCGCGACATACTCAATTTCGACTTCTCGTGCCTTGTTCGGTGCCCGCTCCGGCGACACCGACATCACGAAAATCTCTTCAGGCGGAGCTTTCCACGGATCTTCCAGAATTCCGCCCTCATAACTCGTGTGGAACAGATTCATGTCCATACTGTAGGGCTTCGCCTTCGTCGCGGTCACCGGGATGCCATGTTTCTCCGCATACTCGATCAATTCACGCCGCGAGCGCATGGTCCATTCCCGCCAGGGCGCAATGATCTTAATTTGAGGATGCAACGCCATGTAGGTCAATTCGAAACGGACTTGATCGTTGCCCTTGCCGGTCGCGCCGTGACATACCGCCTCGGCACCTTCATTGGCGGCAATTTCAATTTGGCGCCGCGCAATTAGCGGACGGGCGATCGACGTGCCCAAGAGGTAGCTGCCTTCATAGATCGCATTTCCGCGCAGCATGGGAAACACATGGTCCCTCACGAATACTTCGCGCAGGTCCTCCACATAGACTTTTTTCACTCCCAGCGACTGCGCCTTCTTTTTGATGGCCTTTAGATCTTCACCCTGCCCCAGGTCCGCGCAAAACGCGATCACCGTGCAGTCGTACACTTCCTCCAACCACTTCAGAATGACGGAGGTATCCAAGCCTCCCGAATAGGCCAGCACTACTTTTTTGTACGATGACCGACTCATGCGACTCCTCAACGACGTGAACTGTTTACGGTTTCTTGCTTCCCTTTTTCTTGGCTAATAGTCTCACCAAAATGGCCTTCTGCATGTGCAGTCGATTTTCGGCCTGATCCAGCACGACCGACTGCGGGCCATCCAGCACTTCGGCGCTGATCTCCTCGCCGCGATGGGCCGGCAGACAATGCATGACCAGCGCATCCGGCTTCGCCCGCTTCAATAATCGCTCGTTGAGCTGATAGGGAGCCAGGATTCTGAGCCGCCTGGCCTGCTCTCGCTCGCGCCCCATACTGATCCACACGTCGGTATAAACCACATCGGCATCCTTGACCGCCACGAGCGGATCCGCCCCAATCTCAATCACCGCCCCGGTCTGTTGGGCTTCCTCACGAGCCAAATCCACAATGTGTTGGTCCGGCTGATATCCCGGCGGGCAGCCTACGGCAATCGTCATCCCCATTTTGGCCGCGGCCTCGATCAGCGAGTTCGTCACGTTGTTGCCATCGCCGACATAGGCGATCTTGATGCCCTTCAGGCGCCTTTTTTTTTCCTGAATGGTCAACAGATCGGATAGCGCCTGGCACGGGTGATTCAAATCCGTGAGGCCATTGATCACAGGAATAGTCGCCTCACGTGCCCACTCCTCCACAATGGCATGGTCAAAGGTACGCACAACGATTGCGTCGAGATATCGCGACAAGACGCGGGCTGTATCGGCCACACTCTCACCGCGAGACAACTGGATATCGCCCATTGGCAGCACCATGGCCTGCCCGCCAAGCTGATTCATCCCGGCCTCGAATGACACTCTCGTGCGGGTCGAAGGCTTCTGAAACAGAAGGCCCAACATACGCCCAGGCAATAGAGGATGAGGAATGCCGCGACGTTGTTTAACTTTGAGCTGTGCGGCCAGACGGAGTAACGCTGTCAGCTCTGCGCTGGGAATCGAGAGCAGTTCCAGGAAATCTTTCCCGAAACCGGCCTTGGTTGTGGCTCGACGAGGACGCCCTGACATATGCGCCCCTAAGGGTTAATGGGTTGAAGTGGTTCGCTGACTAAAAATCTGAGCAAGCGCGGTCAGCAAGCGGGCAATCTCGGGCTCCGTGATAATCAGCGGCGGAACAAACCGCAGGACATGATCGCCGGTGCAGTTGATCAACAACCCGCGGGCGAGACAATCGGCAACCACAGCTTTCCCGTCGATATCCAATTCAATAGCCTGCAACAGACCCAGACCGCGCACGTCCTTCACAAGGCGATGCCGCTCATTGAGGGCCGCCAACCCCTTGGCTAAACTTTCGCCCGCCCGCCGCCCCTTCTCGAGGATCTTTCCATCCAGCAGGACTCGCAGCACCGCGAGGCCTGCGGCGCAGGCCAAAGGATTGCCGCCGAACGTCGACGCATGGGTCCCAGGAGAAAACGCCCGAGCCACAACGTCCGTGGCCAGACAGGCGCCGATCGGCACACCGCCTCCGAGCCCCTTCGCCAAGGTCATGATATCCGGCTGCATGCCGAACTGCTCGTAGCAGAAGAGCGTGCCTGTCCGGCCCATGCCTGTCTGCACCTCATCGAAAATGAGGAGCACATCGCGCTCTCGGCACAACTCCCTCAATCCCTGCAGGTATCCTCGATCCGCGACATAGACTCCGCCCTCCGCCTGGATGGGCTCCAGCATCACCGCGGCGGTTTTGGGAGTCATGGCCCGCTCGACTTCCGTCAGATCATTGAACGCCACATAGGAAAATCCCGGCATCAGCGGGGCAAATCCCTTCTGCACCTTTTCCTGACCAGTCGCCGTCAAGGTGGCCAGCGTGCGCCCGTGAAAGGAATTCTTCATCGTGATGATGTCGTGCCGGTCGGCACCGTACTTATCATACGAATATTTTCGGGCCAGTTTGATCGCCGCTTCGTTGGCTTCCGCGCCGCTATTGCAAAAAAAGACTTTCTGCGCAAACGAGTGTTCGACCAGCATCTTGGCCAACTGTACCTGCGGCTCAGTAAAATACAGATTCGACGTGTGGATCAGGTGCTGTACCTGTTTCTGAATAGCCACGACCAGATCAGGATGCCCATGCCCGAGCAAATTCACGGCAATGCCGGCCACAAAATCGACGTACTCGCGTCCCTCCAGGTCATAGACCTTGCTGCCACGCCCTCGCACGATCGAAATCGGCTGGCGTGTATAGGTATTCATCAAGTACTGTTCGGCGTTGAGACGCAGCTCACCCGTCGGCATGACACACCTCTCCCCACATGAGTCGGCGAAGCTACCATAGGGAAAACGTGAAAGCAACCGAACCAGTGCGCATTCGCGGCTCCCAGCGCGGCGAGCGAGCCGCTCGGCAGGCAGGTGGCGATCATCTTGGTCGTCCCTTGACGGGAACAGACGGCGGATGGGATAAGGTGCGGTATGAAACCCTGCTCTCAATGCCAGCAACAGAACCAGGATGACGCCCGTTTTTGTCACCAATGCGGCGGCGCCTTCGCCATGGAAAGTCACGAGACCGCGGTAGAAGCGGAACCATCGTCACCCCCTCCACCCCCTCCACAGCCTCAGACGGATGCAGAGCTCTGGAAGGCCTTCATCGGCCCGAATGCCGATCGGTATCTGACGACATTCAAGAAGTTTACGGGACCCGCGGGACCGCAATTCGCCCTGACGTGGCATTGGCCGGCCTTTATTTTCGAGCCGTTCCTCTGGTTTCTCTACCGGAAGATGTATGTGTACGCCGTGATCTATGCCATCGGTCCGGCCATGGCCTTCTACATTACCCAGGACCTCTCCGCCGACATCATTTGGCGGATCATCGCAGGGGCCAGCGCCAACTACATCTACTTCTGGCATGCGAAAGAACAGCTCGCCAAGATCAAGGGCGAACGGGCCACAGGCGGGGAAGGGAGACAAAAGCTTCTCGGGGAACTCGGAGGGGTACAACCCTATGTGGTCTGGGTCGGCGTCGGCCTGCTCGTGCTCAAGATCGGCCTCGTGGTCGCCATGTTTAAGGACGGTGGGCCAGACGGGCCGAAAGGGCCACCTGCCAAGCCGCATCCCGCCAGCCTGACGAGCGTGTAGACGGAGCACTTTCGCTAGCAGGCTGAGGGAACCCTCTTTGGGCATGCCAGAAACTCGATAGTCTGCCATGTAGCCTAACAGCATCAGCGGGATACTCAGAACGGCCCTTTTGCAAGGCCGCAGCGAACAAAGGGGCGACGGCATACCCTGTTTGGTACGTGGGGTCTCTGAGCACAGCGAGAACGCTGCCGGCGGACTTTTCAACATCCCGCTAGAGCGATATACGTTGCCGCTGCCACTCGATCCAAGACACGAACCATTCAAAATCCTGCTGGTAGGCCGCGCCGCTGAGGTCGGGCGCGGCTTGGGTCTGCTCAAGCTGCGTGTAGGTTCGCGGCCAGTTCTTCTGCCACCAGGCCTTGAGTTCGTCTGGACCATAGGGCTGCCCATTGGGATTGGTGATGCCGGCGGCGGCACAAAGACCGGCCACCAGCGGCCAATAGCGATCCTTGCCGATGCTGAGACTCCGGAAATGCTCGCGTAGCAGAAAAACGACCCAGAGTTCGGCGCTGTTCTTCTTATTGTGCTTGAAGGGATGGGTTTGCCGCAGCGGAACCGGATCGAACGTCTTGATCACCGACGTGTAGTCCGGGCCTCCGTAACTCCCGGCAGATTCGGCGATGCCCTGTAACATATTGGCTAGTTCAACCTCAACGACCGGCGGCTGGACCAGAGCCGGGTCGCCCGCTCCCAGGTTCAATGGATTGGCTACCGTGAGCAGCTCGATCAACGGCTTGAGTTCACGCAGTCGGACCGCCGCAGCTTTGAGAATCTGCTCCGATTCAAGCCAGTAGTCGGGATCACCTTTAGAAGCACGCTCGCGCCCCGGCGGTGGCAACACCACGGGAATCCAATAGCGCACGAGCACAAACAAGACATACTCGACCTGGCCGCCGACTTGTGCCACACCGACCAAGGCCTGGCTGACTCCGAGCGCGCGCCTAAAAAATGCTTCCACCCGATCTTCGACCTGCAGGCGCCGGCCCATCGCCTGCCACCACTGCTGCAAGGGAGACCACTCTGAGGGGGGAACATCCGCCATCGATGCACTCCACGGATAAGGCCAAGTCGGCGGCATGGTACTGGCTGCCTCACTTGAATGCAACCGAGCCCCAGCTGTAGCCGATAGCCCTGATGGCCGAGAGAACTTGACAGGGTGAAGGGGAAATCGCGTAACCTGTCCTGACAGGGTCACATCCCTTCGGACAAGGAGACGAAGCACGATGAGCAAACTGGTTCTTATTCGTCACGGCGAGTCGCAGTGGAATCTGGAAAACCGTTTCACCGGCTGGGTCGATGTTCCGCTCTCTCCGAAGGGCATCGAAGAGGCAAAGGCGGCCGGGAAGAAACTGGCTGGCTTCACCTTCGATCGCGCCTTTACTTCGGTATTGGCCCGCGCGAACGAAACGCTGCGTATCATCCTAGAGGCAATCGGACAGACGACCATTCCAATTGAAAAAGACAAGGCGTTGAACGAGCGTATGTACGGAGAGCTGCAGGGGCTGAACAAAGCCGAAACGGCCAAGAAATATGGAGACGAGCAGGTGAAGATCTGGCGGCGGAGTTATGATGTGCAACCGCCCGGAGGCGAAAGCTTGAAAGACACGGCCGAACGGGTGCTGCCTTACTATGACAGCCGGATTAAACCATCTGTCCTTAAGGGCGAAACCATTCTGATAGCCGCCCACGGGAACAGCCTGCGCGCACTGGTCATGCAACTCGAGCAGTTGACCAGAGAGCAAGTTCTGGAGCTCAACATTCCAACCGGGGCGCCGTTACTGTACGAACTGGACAACAATGGCAAGGTATTGTCGCACCGGTATCTGTAACCGGTCGCGGCCTCGGTACTACAAATAGGATTGCTTGCGAGTGTTGGAAATGGCCGTCCAGCGCGGCCGCAGCGAACGAGGAGGCAAAGCGTACTGGTGCCGTACGTTGAGCCTCTGAGTGATGCGAGAACAAAGCTGGTGGACTTTTTCAATCACCCGCCCGACGCACTACACACATTCGCCCAGCAGAGCCTGATACTTATCGAGCGGCACTAGGTCGGGTAGCAACACAAGCAACTTCGGCCGATCCTCAGGTTCGATAAGGCCTTGGTCTTCGAGCAGGTCGGAAATTTCCTCGGATGCTGCGATGGCACCACCTTCGAAATCTCCAACTTGGGCGTAGAAGGCCCGCCGTTCTTCCATTTCGACCAGATAGTCCCCCCACTTCACCGTCTCAAGCTTGAACTCAGTGGCCCAATCCACCTGAATCAACTCCAACACGCGCTGAAACAGCACCTCGCGGTACTTCCGGGGAATGTGCGCATTGATGGCCGCATTGACCCAATAGAGCGTGAAGGAGAGCAGTTCCCTTGTCATATCCTTCGACTGCTCCTCGGTCACATCAATACCGTAGTCGGCCATCATCTCCACGGAAATCCGGCGTGGAATCAGTTTGTACAGGGCCTCCGCGGCCTGAGCCGGGGTCATCGGTTCATTGGTCATACATCTCCTCCCACAAGGCGTTCGAGAATACTGCAGGCGCAGGCACACTGACAACTAGCAGGCTTCCCACCGTGCCCCCGAAGTCTTGTCCGCTTGGGAAGGCCTATGCTACAGTCCGCGCCGCACCCAAAGGCAGGATCATGAAAACCAACAAGCGCCTCCCACTCGTGCTCCTAGGCCTCGTCTGCGTGGGCTTACTTTGGCCTTCTCCCGCGAAAGCCGAATCGGCGAAATCGACCGACGTGCAGGAGGCACGCTGGGGCTTCAACACCGACCTCGGCCTCTGGACCGGCACCACCAACAACACCACGTTTGCGCTCGGCTTCGGGCTCGACTATTACATGGACCAGAATTTTTCCTTCGGCGGGATGGCCCTCTTCACGCCGGTGGGAGATCTGACACAAATCGGTGTCGCCGCCGTGGCCAAGTATCACCTTCGCCTCAACAGTGGATTCAATCTCGTGCCGTTCGCCGGACTCGGTTTTCTTCATGCTGACCTGAACCGCGGCAGCGGCCCATCCAAAATTGATCGCAACGACACCAGCCACTTCATTCCACTCGGGATGTCGCTGGAATATCAGGTCGGACCAAAGATCGCCTTCGCCACCACCCTCATGGTAAACCTGCACCACATCACGCTCTCACCACCGGTTCCCGATGACAACACCAGCGTCGCCCTCCTGTTCGGTATCCGTTGGGGGCCGTAATCTTCAGACCGACAGTGTCGATGCTGAGTTTTAAGTCTTCATTCGGGTCCCTCTCTCTCCGGTGTATACATCCACACGAATCGTCTCCCATTGTAATGAGTCAGAATCCCTTTGCCTTCTCAGACGAACTCTATGGCCGTCTCCAAGGCCGATGGCCATTGCAACTGAACGTCTATCACTGGGGATGGGATATCGGGAAAGTGAGCGAGGAGGGTTCCCCAATCACTGTTATAGGGACGCTCAAACGGGCTTTCAGCAAGGCCGCAGTGAACGAAAAACTGAGGCGTACGTTTGGAGTACGTCGAAGTTTTGAGAGAAACGAGAACGAAGCTGAGAGCCCGTTTCAGCGTCCGGTCAGGCGGCTTGGGCGGGGCGCCATCGCAGCCCCACATGCAATAATTCCTGCAGCAGGTCTTTGTAGGCGAGATTCGCTTTTTCGGCGGAGTCGGCAAAGTCTTCGCCGGTGGCGATTTGAGGATTCGGATTGGCCTCCAAGACATACACGAGGCCGTCTTTATCCATCCGCATGTCGATCCGCGCATAACCGCTGAGCCCCAACGCGCGGTAGACGCGCTTGGCCAGGTGCTGAATGTGGTCGACGACCCCCTCCGGCAAATTTCTCGCTTCACAGGACCGAATGCCATACTTCTCTTGATACTTGCGGCTCCATTTCACGCGCTCGGTCGCGATCCGCTTCGCTTCGTCGGGCATCTTATCCATCACCAGTTCCCACACCGGGAAGACTTGCAGATGCGCATTGCCCATTACGCCGACATAGAGCTCTCGCCCTTCGATATAGCGTTCCACCAGCGCGCCGGTGCCGACATTGTCATGGATAAACGCGACTCGCTCTCGCAGTTTGTCGTCATCCTCCACGATGGAGGCTTGCGAAATCCCCAGGGACGCCTCTTCGCTGATCGACTTCACGATTAACGGGAAGGGCAAGTATTTAGGCCGGCGGACCATGCGGTGCAGCGGCACCACCATAAACTCTGGATAGGGAATGCGATGGTACGACATCACCTGCTTGGCCAGCGCCTTGTCCCGTGCCAGCATGAGGCCGCGCGGGTTGCACCCGGTGTAGGGAATACGCATTAATTCGAGATAGGACACCACGTTCTGGTCGTAGACCGCCATGCCATCGAACTCTTCCAGTAGATTGAACGCAATATGCGGCTTCCAATCCTCCACTGCGGCGCGGATCACCTCCAAATCGCTCTTCACGCCGAGCGCCTGTACTTCATGGCCTAGCTTGCGCAATGTGGAGACCACGTCGTACTCCGTCTTCCATGCCGCGACCTCGAGGTCCTGCCCATTCAACTGCTCCGGAGGGACGAGGTCTTTGTGCATCAACACGAGAATACGCAATCGTCTCATAACGCCACCTTATGTCGGCCGCTGTGAAGATAGTTCATGGTCTGCACGGTCAGGAGAATCGCAAAATCCAACTTGGCTTGGTCTTTCTGGACAGTCAGGTGCAGCTTGAGCGCCTGACACCGTTCGATCATGCCTTCCAATACTTGATCGATCGTGTATTGATATTCACCCGTCCATTCCGCAACGCGGCGGCGAATCTCTTTTCTGGTTCGATGAAGAAACTCCGCGGCGGTCTGATTTTTGACATAGGCCGGCGCGTCGGAGAACAACTTCTTCAAATCTGGGTCGTACGACGGCGTGTGACCGATCCCATAGTGCTTCCGCTTTTCGTCGTAGTGGTCTCGCAGCGTCTTATAAATACGGGGCAACGGGTCAAGCTGCTGCCGCCCCGTCACCATCGGTGTCGCGCCGGCCAGTTCCCCCATGAGCCGCTCCATAAACTCGAGCTTCTTCATCACAGGCCACCCGCGATAGCGTTCTTTCCAGAGCGACTGCGGATCGAGCCAGACCGCAAACGTTTCCGCGAAGTCTTCGTCCGGATGGCTTTGGGCATACCAGACATCCAAATGACGCACGAAGCTCCGGCTATAGGGTCGCGGGGTGTAGTACGTGGGATAGGGCTGCGAAGATCGTCCAAAGAGTTTCTGTCGGCGGCGGCGGCGGCGCAACAAGTAGGCGTTTTCAATGGCATGGCCGGCCTCATGTCGGAGGATGCGCATGCACCAGTCCATGGTGCCGCCCTCGACTTCCAACATTTGACTCGCTTCCAATTTCATCAGCCGGGGATGCGCAAGATAGAAGGGCACAGCGATGCCAGGCACGCCGTCCGGAGTGAACCATTCATCCGAGATCCAGACATACGGCCGGAATAGAAGTCCTCTTGCGGCCAATTCACACTGAAGCTGGGCAATCGGCTTCTCGTAGAAGCTGCCTTCCAATCCCACATGCAGGTTACACATGCGCAGATCGAGGAGCTGGTCATCACTCCAGTTTGCCCAGTCCGGTATCGAATCGACTCTGCGCGACCGATCTCGTCGCTGACTGTGTGTCCGTCCCATCGTACGACCACCAAAAAGCCCCGTTCGACGCCATTTTGTTCTGTATCAACTATAGCATTCCGTTGAAATTATGCCGGGAATGCGTCCCTGGGCTTCGGGGGTTCCTCTATTCGGGGAAGCCCTGGGTGCGGAAAGCGGAGTACACACTCCGTCACTGAGCCTGTGTCCGTGACGATTGGCGGCGCGAAAACTGCGGCAGCTCATGGCGTGACCGACCTATATCGCGCGGACTCGGGAGAATCTAATCCGTGGCAGGAACTGTTCGGGCAGATTGCATCCGCTGGCTGGGGCAATTGCTCAAGATGCGAAGCGGTAAGAATCGAAACAATGAAAGATGAAGTTGTGGTGTGCAAGATCATGGCCCATCAGGTGCACAGTTTGATTCACGAACGGAATCGATCCGATGGTCTGACATGGGAGAACGTCAATGTATTCCGGTGCACGAACTCGTGTTCGGCGATGTCGTCGAAGGCTTTGAACAAATCCATCCTCCTGCGCCTGACCGGCCATTCCTAAAATATGGAGTGCGATATAGACTCATCGCCACGAATGGTGCCGGGAGTGGCGAGATTGAATCTACTCGTGAGCATGAATGCAAGAAGGTCTCCCTTACTCCTCTCAGTGCTGATTTGACGGCATATCACCGATCTGATATCGGTTCATGAATTTCTCAATCTACGGCATTGTTGTCGAAGGGTCCGAATTTTTACTGAGATGAGACGTATAGTAGGTGCAGGGACTCTTATCGTAGGCTGTATAATCTCGGCTCTTTATAGTCCATCTACCGCGCAGACAGACGTGGTCTATGGGCTCATTGGGACCACCGCGTCGACTGCACGCGACATGTTCGACGCGATGGATTCCGATGACTCACGGCAGGATGCATTGGCCGCTCAACGTCAGGCCGCCATTTATGGCGTTCAGAATGCCTACAATCTGAAAATGGACATGGCCCGAGGCGAAGGGGAATATCTCACCTCTTTTGCCACGATCCTCAACGTACCCCAAAGCCAACACGCCCAGGTTTTCAAAATTGCCCAACACGGATACCCATCCGTCTGGCGATCAGGGATATCCGTCGAACAATCTATGAATGAATTTCTGACGCAACTTGCAACAGCCCATCTTGTAGCCTCTCCACCACTGGTCATAAGAGACCAGCTGCCCAGGTAACACAGTGGCCGTCCTAGAATGAGTGCGACGAATAGCCAACCGCTTCGTCGAAGCCCCACGGCATCATGCATAGCGCCCGATTTGAGGCTAGTCACCGCTAACAGTCATATAAACGACGCGCTGTGACGCATCGCGGATGAAATGGATGACGTGAAGGCTGACGGTCCAATGCGGTATCTCCACTACGTCCGGGATAAACTGTTGCTCGCCGTCCTGTCATGGGCAGCGATACGCGGGGTTTGCGCGAACGCATCCACAGCCCGTTTTTGCATTATCACACGCTGGAGCCCGAGGATTTTCCTGTCGATCTCCGCCATGGACTTTATATTTACTCTCACAACGCGACACCGTGGAAGCGCGATGCGGTATAGTGCGCTGGCTGTCGATTTGTTGAGACATCACCAAAAGGTAGAGGGGATGGGAAATCGGGAAGAGACGTGCTACTGGGCGGATACATTAATTGAATGGGAGCCTTCGCTGCCGATGCCCTCCCGGACAATGGTTAGTTTATTTTCTTTTATGATCACGTAGGTCTCATTGAACCGTCCTATGCTAAAGGGGTCCCATTTATTCTTTGTCCCTATAATGTATGTGCCCGGGGGCGATGACAAAGATAATTTTTCTCCCTCCATAAGATCGGCACATGGTTTTCCATCAATATGGATGACGTGTGGGTTTAGCAGCCCAGATCCTTCGTTCCGGACAATAAGTCAATTAGGAGTCGGGTTTTTTAAATTGATAGCCGAGCAAGGCTTATATATCTTGGCCCCTGAGGAAAATTTGGCTTCCTGAAGAGGTAGTACGCGCACGAGCTGCAGCCAGGACCAATATGATCAAAGGCAGTATCGATATAAACATTCTTCACTGAGTGACGGTTCTTTCAGTGAGCTTGAACAATCTCGATGCTGCTTCCTGCCGCCTGAAAAAGAGCATCCCATTTACTTCCTTCCTG
>JBDTWG010000063.1:0-13455 GCA_040006855.1 Nitrospira sp. | reverse complement strand
CGGCCCGCGTGGTGGTCATCATGCCGTTTCAGGGCATCTTCCTCAACGAGGGTAATATTCGCGTCTGGTTTACGACCGATGAGCGACGTGTACCGGTGAGGATGAAGGCTAAGGTCATCATCGGATCGATTGTGGCTGAATTAATGGAAGGATATCGTTTGGGTGGATCATCATAAAATAAGAACCCTCGCCGCATTGGTTTGCTCGTGCTGAGAGAAACCGTTATACTTGCGCCAACTTTGCCGACGGGAGCCATTTCCCCGGACTCTCGATGGAGAGAGAGGGTATTTCTGTGTGAAGGACAGGGACGTATGTCAAAATTTCCCATTACGTTAAGCCGGTTTATCATCGAGCAACAGGCCGCGCATCCCGAAGCCACCGGAGAATTTTCCATCCTGCTGACTCAAATCGGGTTGGTCGGCAAAATGATCGCCCATGACCTGCGCAGAGCGGGGTTGAATAAAATCCTCGGCACGACCGGAGAGACCAATATCCAAGGCGAAGTGGTCAAGAAACTCGATCAGATCGCCAATGACACATTTGTTCGAGTGTTCGAACACAGCGGGCTCGTATGCGTGTTGGCCTCTGAGGAGATGGAAAAACCACTGACGATGGTGCATGAAGGAGCCAAGTACATGCTCTTGGTCGATCCGTTGGACGGGTCTTCCAATACCGACGTGAATATGCCATTGGGGGCAATTTTCTCTATTCGGAGGTCGAGGGCGGGACAGCGACGGCCCGTGGAGGATGAGCTGCTTCAAAAAGGAACCGAACAGATTGCCGCAGGGTATATGCTGTACGGGGCCAGCACCATGTTCGTGTTTACCGTCGGGCAAGGGGTGCATGGGTTCACGCTCGAGCCGTCGATCGGCGAGTATGTCCTCTCCAACGAGAACATTCGGATTCCCCGGAAGGGAAAAGTCTACTCGGTCAACGAGGGCAACTACCATCGCTGGCCGGCCGGCACTCAAAAATACGTGGACTCTGTGAAAGTGGAGGATAAGGCGACCGGACGGCCATACAGTGGTCGCTACAGCGGATGTCTGGTGGCGGACGTCCACCGCATCATGTTGGGAGGCGGGATTTATCTGTATCCGGGCGAGACCGCCAAGCCGGAAGGAAAACTACGATTGATGTATGAAGGTAATCCCCTGGCCCTGGTCGTGGAGCAGGCCGGGGGCAAAGCGAGCACGGGCATGATGCGTATTCTGGACGTCGAGCCGAAGGCACTCCATCAGCGTGTGCCGCTGATCATCGGCAGCGCCGAGGACGTGAGCCATGCGGAAGCCTGCATTCAGGGGCGAGCGTAACGACTAATCTGACCGAGGTTTGTTGGGAGGTTCATTATGAGCAATCGGGTTCAGGAAATCCTGAGTTGGTATGAAAGTGATAATGCGGGAACGAAGACGAACATTGCTCGACTGCTGAATTCAGGCAAGCTGGCGGGGACGGGTAAGTTGGTGATCCTGCCGGTCGATCAAGGGTTCGAGCATGGTCCCGCACGGAGTTTCGCGCCCAACTCGGCCGGGTACAATCCGCATTACCATTTCCAACTGGCGATCGATGCCGGATGCAACGCCTATGCCGCTCCACTTGGCTTCATTGAAGCCGGTGCCAGCCATTTCGCCGGAAGAATTCCGCTCATTCTGAAGCTCAATAGCCACGATACGCTTCATGATGAGAAGGATCCGATGCCGTCCGTGACGGGAAGCGTGCGCGAAGCGTTACGATTGGGCTGTTCAGCCGTCGGGTTTACCATCTACCCAGGATCTTCCCATTGCAATCCGATGTATGAGCAGCTGCGGGCGATAGCCGAGGAGGCCAAGAGCTGCGGCCTGGCCGTGGTGGTCTGGTCCTATCCGCGCGGATCCGGGTTGAGTAAGGAAGGCGAGACGGCCATGGATGTGGTGGCCTATGCGGCCCAAATTGCGGCGCAGTTGGGGGCGCATATCATCAAGGTCAAATTGCCCACGACTCATTTGGAGCAAGCGGCAGCGAAAAAGGTGTATGAAGCCGAAAAGGTGGCGATCAGCACCTTGGCGGAACGGGTCAAACATGTCGTGCAAAGCTCCTTCGACGGACGCAGGATCGTCATTTTCTCCGGTGGCGCGAAAAGCGATGATAAGACGGTATTTGAAGAAGTGCGCGCGATCCGCGACGGCGGTGGGTTCGGGTCGATCATCGGCCGGAATTCATTCCAACGTCCGAAATCGGACGCCGTCAAGTTTTTGAACACCATCATGGGGCTGTACGCGGGTCAGCAGCCCTAACCGGCCTGCCTCCCGATACGAATCACTATGGACGATTTTCCCGTTCAGACCGGAGATCAAGGCTCGCGGCGGTCTTGGATAGTGCCGCTGCTGTTGTTGACCGTTGGGGTACTCATTGGGGTCGTCGTGAGTTCGGACCTCGGCTGGTTGCCTACAGGACATGCCGTCCCGGAGCCACCGCCAGTTCCGGCTCCTGTCGCCAGACCGGTTGCCACGGCAGTTCAGCCCTCGTTGCCCGGCGCGGGCGCGCAGAGTTTCGTCGATGTTGCCAAGGCGGTCAAACCGGCGGTCGTCAATATTTTTGCGACGAGGAACGGACCCAGTGAGGGAACTCAGAGCACGCCCTTTGAAGATCCATTTTTTCGACGTTTCTTCGGCGAAGAATGGATGAAGCGCTTTGAAGCTCCCAAGGAGCGAAAAGAACGCGGCTTAGGATCAGGCGTTATCGTGGATCCCAATGGCCTGATCATCACGAACAACCACGTGGTGAATAAGGCTGATGAAATTAAGGTCTTCCTGTCCGACAAGCGGGAGTTCAAAGCCAAGCTGGTCGGGACGGATGCCAAGACGGATGTCGCCGTGCTGAAAATCGAAGCCAGCGGTCTTCCCACCGTGGCCTGGGCCGATTCAGACCGGCTGGAGGTGGGAGAATTCGTCCTTGCGGTCGGCAACCCGTTCGGTCTGACGCAGACGGTCACCCTGGGAATCGTCAGTGCGCTCGGCCGGTCGGCCGGCATCGCCGAATATGAAGACTTCATTCAAACCGATGCTGCAATCAATCCAGGCAACTCCGGGGGAGCGCTCGTGAATGTCCGCGGTGAATTGGTGGGCATCAACACGGCGATCTACAGCCAGAGTGGTGGAAATATGGGCATCGGGTTTGCGGTTCCGAGCAATATGGCTCACTCCATCATGGAACAGTTGGTGCAGCATGGCAAAGTGGTGCGTGGATGGCTGGGTGTTTCAATTCAGGAACTGACGCCCGAGTTGTCTTCACAGTTCGGCGTACCGAAAGACACGAAGGGTGTCCTGGTTAGCGATGTCATGGACGATAGCCCCGCCAAGAAGGTTGGGTTCGAGCGCGGAGACGTGATTGTCGAATATGACGGAAAGCCGATGGACTCGCCGGCCCATTTGCGGAATGCCGTGGCCCAGACGTTCGTCGGGAAAAAGGTCACCGTCAAAATAATTCGCGAAAAGAAGCCGAAGTCAATCGACCTTACGATCGCGGAACAGCCGAAGAATTTGGCGCAAGCCGCTACCGAAGATAACGGAGAATCTGTCGCTCCCGTCGGCCTGCTCTCGGATATCGAGGTCAAAGAGCTCAACAACGAATTGGCCGGTCGGTATGGACTGAAGTCGAGCGATCATGGCGTCGTGGTGGCTCGGGTGAAATCAGGCAGTCCCGCGGAGGAGGCGGGCGTACGCGAAGGCGATCTCGTGTTGGAGGTGAATCGCAAACCGGTGGGTACGTTAAAAGCGTATGAACGTGTCGCCGCTAGTTTGCCCAAAGACCAAGCGGTATTGCTCCTGTTGAGACGGCAGGGGCGAGCCATTTATCTGACGCTGAGGCCGTGATCACCGCGAACGATAGGGTCGGGGTCGATCACAGAGAGGAGGGAGACGGTATGGTAGTACGGGCCATATTTGTTCTTCTCAGCGCTCTTGCCGGCATGGCCCTGTTCCTGCGGGCCCAAGATCCGACTCGCGAATTTTTATTGGTGGGGTTTGGGATGGGCGCCGCGGCAGGCGGACTCATCCTCGCAGGTGAATACGCACTACGGAGACTCTCATTTGGCATTATTGTCGGCGGCGCCGTGGGTCTCGCCGGCGGTCTTATTCTGACTGGATTGGTGGAGTGGGTGGGCAGCGCGGTCTTCGATGTTGAGACCTTCTTGTTCCACATCAGCGGGCTGGTGTTCCTCTTGGGGTTTCCATACCTTGGATTGGTCGTCGGCGCGCGGTTTGGGCATGAGCAGTTTCCGGGCCTGGATGCTGGGCCATCGGGAGCCCGGAGTGTAAGCGCGAGCACCAAGGTCCTGGATACGAGTGTTATTATCGACGGTCGAGTCGCTGATCTCTGCGAGACGGGATTTCTTGAGGGACCGTTTCTCGTTCCCCATTTCATTCTGAACGAATTGCAGCACATTGCGGACTCATCTGACTCGCTCAAGCGGGCGCGCGGTCGACGAGGGCTGGATATTCTCAATAAGATTCAAAAAATGACCGATGTCGATGTCCGGATCATTGAGGAAGATTTTCCCCACGTCAAAGAAGTGGACGCCAAACTGGTCGTGTTGGCTAAGAAAGTCGGGGGACGCATCATCACCAACGATCTGAATTTGAATAAAGTCGCAGAATTGCAGGGCGTTCGCGTTCTGAACATCAACGAGCTGTGTAATGCCCTGAGGCCGGTCGTCCTGCCTGGTGAAACCATTCGGGTCTTCGTCTTGAAAGAAGGCAAAGAGGCCGGCCAAGGTGTGGCCTACTTGGATGATGGCACGATGATTGTGGTGGACAATGCCCGCCGCTGTATCGGGCGTAATGTGGACGTGACCGTGACCAGTGTTCTCCAGACAACTGCGGGGCGCATGATCTTCACCCGGCTAAAAGAGGAATCCGAACGGGACGAATATCAGGTCGCGCGTGGGTGAGCGGGTTATGACGCAGCACCGGCGCGGTGCTGCGTGCTTCGATCGCTTCTGGGAATCGTCGGGCCTAAGCAGTTGGGTATCTTCTATTGGGCTCTGTTCCCCCCACTGTGAGTCTGTTTGTGCCTGCTCGTGAAAAGACACCGTCGAGGACAGGCCCGCGGACGGTCGCGCTCGTACCGGCAGCCGGTCGAGGGCTTCGCATGGGAGGCCATATCCCAAAGCAGTTTCTCTCGCTCGGCGGGCAGCCGATTCTCGTGCAATCTCTCCGTATCCTCCAAGCTTCCCCGGTCATTCATGAGATTATCTTGGCGGTGCCTCAGGCGGAGCGCCAGTATTGTCTGGACCACATCTTGGCGACCGGCGAATTCGGTAAGGTGATGAAGGTCGTTTCGGGGGGAGCGCAGCGCCAAGATTCGGTCCGTCATGCGCTGGCAGAAGTGGGTGAAGACACGGAGATTGTCCTGGTTCATGATGCCGTGCGTCCATTTCTGACGGAGGACATGATTCAAAGGGTCGTGGACGCGGCGGTTCAACATGGGGCGGCCATCATCGCATTGCCGATGCGCGATACGGTGAAGTATGTTGGAGCGGACGGAGTCATTGAGCGAACGGTGGATCGGCGGCCATTGTGGCTGGCACAAACGCCTCAGGCATTTCGGCGTGCGTGGCTGGAAGAAGGCCACCGCAGAGCTGTGCTGGACGGAACGCAAGCGACTGATGACGCGGACCTCGTGGAACTGATCGGGAAACCGGTTGTGGTCGTCGAGGGAAGCGGTGAAAATATCAAGGTGACGAGGCCGGAAGATCTCGTGATCGGAGAGGCGATTCTCAGTTCACGAACGGCGGCGAGGAGTCCAGGATGACGGCTGTACGTGTGGGGTGCGGATGGGATATTCATCCCTTGGTGGCGGGCCGCAAGTTGATTTTGGGCGGACTGGAGATTCCTCACAGCAAAGGACTCCAGGGACATTCGGATTCCGATGCCTTAGTTCATGCGATCTGCGATGCGTTACTCGGGGCGATGGGCGAGGGAGATCTCGGACGCCACTACCCAAGCTCGGACCAACGATTTAAGAACATTTCAAGCCTGAAGCTGTTGGAAGACGTCGTCGGGAAGCTGCGTGCCAAGGGGTATCGTCTCTCCAACGTGGATAGTACGATCATTGCCCAGGCCCCTCGGCTGAGCCCGCATTTGGCGGCCATGCAAAAAACCATCGCCGAAGTCCTTCACGTCGATCCCGACTTGGTGAACGTCAAGGTGAAGAGCGGCGAAGGACTGGATGCGGTGGGGCGCGAGGAAGCCGTGGCCGCCCAAGCGGTGTGTTTGATAGAACGGGCCTAGGCGCTGTATGATGGCCACCGTCGGACAAGGCGCCACACATGTTCAAAGCCATCTCACAAGATCTTCAAGCCATTTTTGACCGGGATCCGGCTGCTACCAGCCGCATCGAGGTCATTCTTACCTACGCAGGTTTCCATGCCTTGCTGATCCACCGGATTGCTCATTGGTTGAAGACGCGGAGGGTGCCGTTCCTCCCGCGAGCCTTGTCCCAGCTGGCTCGCTGGCTCACCGGGATTGAAATTCACCCATCAGCTAAGATCGGGACGGGATTCTTTATCGATCATGGGATGGGGGTGGTCATCGGTGAGACTGCTGAAGTGGGCGACTATGTCACGCTTTTTCAAGGCGTCACGCTCGGCGGTACGGGCAAGGAGCGGGGCAAGCGCCATCCCACCCTGGGCAATCACGTCGTCGTCGGTGCGGGAGCCAAGATTCTTGGCGGTATCAGGATCGGCGACAACGTCAAGATCGGTGCCAATTCCGTTGTGTTGAAAAATGTCCCGCCCAATTCCACCGTCATCGGAGTTCCCGCCAGGATTATCAAGACGCAAGGGGAACGGCTCCCTGATGCCACGATGGACCATACGAATATGCCTGATCCGATCGCCGATCGATTCTCGGCCCTCGAGGTGGAGCTCATTGAGCTGCGAAAGAAGCTTGAGAACCAAGACTCCCACAACCCGCGCTGACAACAGGCCCGCGCTGCGCTGTGTTGTGAATCACCCATTGCGCTAGAAGCCTGGCATTGAGCCGGCAGAGAAAGATAGGGATGGGTGGATGCGGCGTCCGCCGAACTCCGGCGCGGCCGTGAGGGCGCGCCGGGGTTGTAGTCACTAGCTGGAGAGACAGGTCTTCATAAACGTTTTGCGTTCGTCGCCGGCTAAGCTTTTCGCCTTCGCTTCCTTGTTGCACGTCTTCATTTTATTCTGCTGCGACCCGCCGGCTTCAGTCTTCGCCGGCTTGGCCGAGAGGCAAGTCTTCATGAAGGCCTTTCGGTCGTCGTTCTTGCCTTCCCCGCTGAGTCCCTTTGCGTCTGCTTCTGCATTGCAGGTTTTCATTTTGCTCTGCTGCGCTCCCGCATAACTCAGTTGCGGCGCAATGAGAATAGCCGCCAACATGATGGACGACAAGACGGTGCAAAAATGTTTCATCGAGGGGCTCCTTTCTAGAGGGAAAGCGTGTGTAGGAGGGACTATAGCAGATGCCGTGGATTCTGTCTCACCGTGGCATCCACTACGTGGCGGGGGGAACCGGCGACACGGTGCATGCGGATGGCCATAAGTGAGGGGCCTCTCCGGCACGGCGCGGCCTAATCTTGCTGCTCGCCTCTCAGATCGGCGGCCGACTCCCCAAGAATCTTTGCATTATCATAATCCACTTTGACGAGATACAGGCCATGAGCAGGCGCGGTTCTTCCCGCCGCTGCGCGTGCCCTCGCAGTCAGTACTGTTTGCATGTCCGCCGCCGTCCGTTTTCCTTGTCCTACCTCTACGAGTGTGCCCACCATCGAGCGGACCATCTGTTTGAGAAATCGATCGGCATAGAAGGCGAGGACGATGAGATCTCCTTCCCGTCGCAGATCCAATCGGTCCAGTCGGCAGTGTGGATTCTCATTGTCGGTCGGAGCGGTTTCAAACGAGGAGAAATCGTGCATTCCGATCAGACAGGAGGCGGCGTCCGTCATGGCTGCAAAGTCGAGAGATTTATAGAGCATCCAGGCCCGTTCCCGAAGGAGTGGGGCTCGCTCGGATCGATTCAGCAGGTGATATTCATAGAGCTTGCCACTGGCCGAATAACGCGCATGGAAATCATCCGGCGCCTCTTCGACCGACAGGGCACTGATGTCCGCGGGAAGATGGGCATTCAGAGCACGAAGCCATTCCCGTCGAGACAGGCCTCGATCGGTCCGAAAGCTGGCGACTTGGCCGAGGGCATGCACGCCGGCGTCGGTGCGGCCGGCCCCGACAACTGTGATGCGGGTCTGTGCGATCGCCGCCAAGGCCTCTTCAACAGTCGCCTGGATGGTCGGAACGTTCAACTGGCGCTGCCAGCCAGAATAATGTGTCCCGTCGTATTCGATGATGACTTTAAAGGTAGTCATAACTGGACGCGAGCACAGTAGCCGAAGTCCGAAGGGGCTGTCACCTGGGAGGATTGGTGTGGAGATAGGTCTTGACGCCTTCGAAAATCGATTCGGCGATGTGCGCCAGGAAGGGCTGCGTGCGCATCTGCTCTTCTTCGGTGGGATTTGACATGAAGGCGATCTCGGCAAGGATGCTGGGCATGGTGGTGAACCGGAGTACGTAAAAGGGGGCCGTCTTCACGCCATGGTCGATGGTGCTATAGCGTCCGTTGAGATTGGTCACCATGGCCTGTTTGGCTGTCCAGGCCAGCTCAAGCGAATGTTCGATTTTCTTCGACGTCAGCAGATCGGCCACGAGGTATTCCCATCCCACGCCGGTATTGTTGAGCGGAGTCCCGTTTTCTCGCGCGGCAACCTCCAAGGCGCGTTGATCCTTGGCTTCCCCGAAGTGATAGATCTCCAGGCCTCGGATGCCCTTGTGGGGATGGGAATTGACGTGGATGGAGACGAACAGGTCGGCGTCCTTCCCATTGGCAAATTTCGCGCGGTCTTCCAGCTCGATGAAGGTGTCGTTGTCACGGGTCATGAGCACCCGTGTATTCGGTAAGGAGCTGAGCAAGGTCTTCAGCAGCAGCCCGACTTTCAACGTGACATCTTTCTCCGTGGTGCCGTGATGACCGATGGTGCCGGGATCTTTTCCGCCATGTCCAGGATCGATGACAATGGTCCGCATAGGAGTCGCCGGTTTGGGCGCGATCGGACGAGTCGGTTCGGTTACCGTGGGAGTCGGGATGGCCGGTGGAGTCGGAAGCGCCACGATTGCAGCCGAAGGCGAGGTCGTCGAGGTCTCCCCGATTTGCCTGATCTGATCTTTGGGACGTTGATAGATGTCGATGACTAACCGGTCAGGATTGGCTAGCGTGAAGGCTTTGTATTTTGAACTCTGAGTCCTCGACAGGGTGATAGTGATCGTGCGTGGTCGGCTTTGCGCGATTTGAAAGGATGACGGAATGGTTCCACCCGACACTCGCAAGCGGGATGATTTCCCCAGGATGGCGTTGTTGACCTCAATGACGACCCGGTCCGGATTGCGAAGATGCGTTTCCGAGAACGAGGCTTTGTGGTTGAGATCGAGGACAAGTCTGGTCCCTTCGGCGGTCGACCAGGATCGAAGATCTCGGACAATAATTGGATATCGTGATGTCCCCGCTGTTTCTTGTCTCACGGCCAGAAAGCGCGAGACTGCTTCTTCATCGGAAAATGCTGGCGGCTCCGGCCATGCGGGTGCCCTTGGGAGTTCGGCTTTCGAGGAGCCGATAGAGCCTAGGAGCATCCACAGGAAGGTAAGGGCAAAGAGGCTGCGAGTGAGACGGGAGACAGGGATCACGAGTCGGCATTCCTCTCGACAGGTACCATCTAAGGCCTTTTCTCAAATGTTTGTGTTATTGTCAACCACAGGCCTCAAACCATGTGATTGTAGATGGCAACGCATCTTCTTGTCGATGGATATAACCTTTTGGGCAGCGCTGGGATGGCGGGTTCCTCAGGCGGCGGCCGCCTTGAGGTGGCGCGTGAGGCGCTGTTACAGCGTCTGGCCGGATACCGTCACAGGAAGGGGCATGCGATCACCCTTGTTTTCGATGGGTGGCAAGGCGGCTCGGGCTCGGAGCACCATGAATTCCAGTCCGGCGTCGAAGTCGTGTACTCGAAGCGAGGTGAACGAGCCGACCAGGTGATTCAACGCCTGGCACGTGTCTATGGTAAGGAATGCGCCGTGGTGTCCTCGGATCATGAAGTAGTAAACGCGGCCCGAGCGGCCGGGGCGTTGGTCATCGGCGCGCCGGAGTTTCGTGCCAAGCTACAGGAGCGGTCCTCCAGTGCGCCGGTCATGGCCTTCAAGGAGTTGGATAGGGGAGACGCCGACATCTTGAAGCGGTCGAAAGACAAAGGCGGGAATCCGCGCAAGTTACCCAAGGCGCAACGTAAACGAAAACAGCAGCTTAGGGAATTTTGAAGAGTCGGCGCGCGTTCTCGCTGGTGATGCGACCCACGTCTTCAGCGGTCAGAGCGACATCCTCCGTCTTGATCCTGGCCAGCAGTTCGGCCACATGTCTCACATAGGCCGGTTCATTCCGCTTCCCGCGATGGGGGATCGGGGTGAGATAGGGACAATCTGTTTCGATCAAGATACGGTTCGCTGGAACCGTCTTGGCAATCTCTCGCAGCATGGTCGCATTCTGAAACGTCAGGATGCCGGAAAACGAGAGATAAAACCCCAGGTCGAGCGCATCCTTCGCCAGCCAGGCATCTCCTGAAAAGCAGTGAAAGACTCCGCCGATCTCCGAGGCTCGCTCTTCCTTGAGGATGCGGACCGTGTCGTCCTGTGCTTCCCTGGTGTGGATGATCACCGGCAGCCTCAACTCACGCGCCAGCTGAATCTGTTCGCGAAACCGGTTGCGTTGCTCTTCAGGGGAGGAGTGGTTGTAATGGTAATCGAGACCGATTTCACCGTAGGCGACGACGCTCTTGTGTCGCGCCAACTGTCGGAGCTCGTCGTACCAGTGTGCTTCAATGTGTTTGACTTCGTGAGGGTGCACGCCGATTGAGGCATAGACAAAGGGATAGTGATCGGTGAGGGCGACGGCGGAACGACTCGTGGCGAGGTCGCAGCCGATGGTGATCATCGTCTCCACACCGGCCTCGCGCGCGCGCGCGATCATGGCCTCGCGGTCGGACTCGTAGCGGGCATCGTCAAGATGGGTATGGGTATCGATGAGCATGGGGCGCATCCTAACACGGTTGCCCTTGAGCTCGGAAGACGATTTCCGGGAACTCGAGAGTGGGGCGCGTCAGCAGTCACCCGTTACGAAATGCTCCGGTATGCCAACGCGCCCCGTCATCTTAAGGGGTCGGCAAAGTCACCTCAACTGAATGCTCGTGACGGTCATCGACCAGGGGGATCGCCTGGTCGACTCGTTGAATGCCGTCGACGGTCACCGTCATGGCGGTATTCTCGGCATCTGATTGCAGCACTGTGATGTGATACATGGTTTCCCGGTATCGGTAATGCACTTTGAAGGTCTTCCAACTCAGAGGAAGGCAGGGGACGAATCGCAATGTGGCGCCTTCGAGTCTTAGTCCAAGGAGTGATTCGACAATCAGCCGGTACATCCAGCCGGCCGAGCCGGTGTACCAGGTCCATCCCCCGCGACCTGTGTGGGGCGAGACAGCGTAGACATCCGCAGCGACCACATAGGGTTCGACTTTATACACCCCAACCCCTTCGGGTGATTGGGCATGGTTCACCGGATTGATCATGGCAAAAAGTTCCCAGGCGCGCTTGCGGTCACCGAGGGCGGCGAAGGCCATGACGGTCCAGAGAGCTCCATGGGTGTACTGCCCGCCATTCTCCCTCACTCCGGGGACGTATCCCTTGATATAGCCAGGGTTCAAATGGGACTTGTCGAATGGCGGATCCAAGAGTTGGATGAGCGCGTCGTCGTGCCGAACCAGTCGCTTGTAGACGGCTTCCATGGCCAGGCGCGAACGTGTCGCATCTCCCGCCCCCGATAGCACGGACCAACTTTGCGGAATGGAATCGATTTGGCATTCCTCATTACTCGCTGACCCAAGCGGCGACCCGTCGTCGAAATAGGCGCGGCGATACCACTCTCCGTCCCAGCCATTCTCTTCGATATTCTGGTGAAGTTGAGCCGCTTCCGCCTGGCAGCGCTCAGCGAACGAGAGGTCACCGCGCATGCGAGCTACGCCAGCAAACCGCACGAGGACGTCGTATAAGAAAAATCCCAACCAGATACTTTCTCCACGGCCATGTTTCCCGACCATATTCATCCCGTCGTTCCAGTCACCGTCGCCGATCAAGGGGAGACCGTGCTCCCCTCGTGTGAGGCCCTTCAGAATGGCTCGCACACAATGGTCATATACACTCGCCGATTGCTCAGACCGGCCGGGAAGATCGTAATACGAGTCCTCATCGGCGTTGATTGGACGGCCTTCGATGAATGGGATCGAGACATCCAGCACTCCGGTGTCTCCCGTGGTCGCCACGTAGCGACTTGTTGCCAACGGAAGCCAGAGAAAATCATCGGAGCAGCGCGTCCGTACACCACGGCCGGATGGGGGATGCCACCAGTGTTGCACATCGCCTTCTTGAAACTGGCGACCCGCGCAGAGCAAAATCTGTTCACGCAGGAACTGTGGCTTGGCATGCACCAATGCCATCACGTCTTGCAATTGGTCGCGGAACCCAAAGGCGCCCCCCGACTGATAATAGCCGCTTCGCGCCCAGAGACGACAGCCCAGCGCTTGATACAGCAACCAGCCATTGGCGAGCACGTTGAGGGACTGGTCGGGTGTCTCCACATGCACGGCTCCCAACGTATGCGTCCAATGTTGCCACACCTTCTCGAGCGCAGTTCGGCCTGCCGCCGCGCCGCGAAAGCGACGGACGAGCTGACGGGCATCATCCCCGTCTCTCCCCATCCCCAATCGAAAGCTCAATTCACGCTCTTGCCCTAGCGCGAGCTCAAACGGGATTTGGATAGCGCCGCAGGGATCCAAGGCGGCGCCCACTTTCCCGGACAGCCGTGAACGGCCCATCGCGGCAGGATTCTTCAGCGTGCCGTTCCGCCCCAGAAATTCAGTCCGGTCACCGGTCATGCTTCGAATCCCCTCATCCACGTCGAAGAATGCGATCCGTCCGGGGAAGTCCGTATTGTAGTGGTTCCGTGCGAACAGGGCCCCGGTAGACGGGTCAACGTCGGTCACCACATGCATGACCGATTTGGGGCGCAAGTCCCCCAGCACCCATTCCACATAGCCGGTCGCCGATAATCGCCGCGATCTGCCCGAGTCGTTGCGCAGCTTGAGCACGGTAAACTTCACCGAAGCGTCTAGCGCCACATACACCCAGACCTCTGAGTGGATTCCATTTTCTGTATGTTCGAAGACGCTATAGCCGAACCCATGCCGGCTGATATAGGGGCCGGCGCCTCGACTAGGCATCGGCATAGGCGACCAGAAGTGGCCGGTCTCCTCGTCTCGGAGATACAGGGCTTCTCCGCTCGAATCCGTCACCGGATCGTT
>JBDTWG010000062.1:0-13555 GCA_040006855.1 Nitrospira sp. | reverse complement strand
CAGGCATGAGGCGACGAACGACATTCTGGTCCTGGTCGTTGGTCAAACGCAGGATGAGGAAGTTGTTACACTGGCTGAGGATGGTTCGGCTCACGTCCGATGGGCGTTGGCTCACAACAAGCAAGGAGACGCCGTACTTTCGGCCTTCTTTAGCGATGCGTTCGAACGAGTAGAGGGCCTGTTTTTCGACTGCATCCGCATCTTCACGGACCGGCAAGTATAGGTGAGCTTCATCGCACACGAAAACGAACGGCGTCCGCTTTTCCGGTTGTATCCAGAACTGGACATCGTACAGCAATCGTGCGAATACACCCGTGACAACCGGGAGTACGTCCGATGGCACTTCTGAGAAGTCCACCACCTTGATGCCATGCTTTCCCTCGCCTGGAGCAAGCAACTTTCCAATTTGCTTCGAGAGCCAGTCATACTTGAGAGCAGTCTCTGGCGGCTTGAACAGGAAGCCGTAGCGACGATCTTCCGCTTTGGCCGTTAGTCGGGAAATAAATCTTGTTAAACGATCCTCCCACTCACCTTTTACAGGTCCAGTCTTGCCAACTCCCTTTGTCGTATTGTCTTGTTCAAGCCGTTGAATAAGTTCGCTCAGCTTATAGGGGATTGGCGAATCCACCGTAAACGTTGCCTTTACGTCCGTCTTCTTTTCAGTAGTGAGCGTAGCCTCTTTCAGGTCACGGACGTGCAAGGTGAACCGCGATGCTTGATTGGGCGCGTTCTGATCGCTACGGTCCAGAATCATCGAGAGCATCTCTTCCCGGTTCAGGAGCCAGTATGGCAGGAAGAGTACGTTTTCCGGTGGCTTGGCGAGATCGCCTGGACCTGCGATTTTGAACGCGGCGGCAATAGGGATCTGCACTGCGCCGTCCTTACGTGCGGGTGGGTTCGCTAGGGAGGCGTACTCGCCGTGCATGTCGAACACGATGATGTTCGCGTGTTTGCGGGCATGTGCACGTTCTAAGATCAGCGACACAGCGCAGCTCTTGCCTGAGCCGGTACTGCCGAGGATCGCCGCGTGCCTCTGGAAGAAGCGATCGCCATTGGCAATCGCGGCGGCCGAGTGGTCTATGACGAAGTGGCCGAGCTCCAGCCGCTGCTTCTCATCCAGATCTTTGCCGAGTAACCCCATGAACCGCTGAAGGTTGCCGCCCTCAATCAGGAAACAATCGCGATCAATTTGTGGGAAGGAATCAGCACCCCGCTTGAACCGATTGCGGATGGTCCCTTCAATGGTGCGGTAGGTGCCGAGCAAGATCACTCGGAGCGCGTCGTCGGGCACGACCTCCACCGCGAGCGTAGTAGGTGCCATAGGATCGGGCTGTGCGGTCTCCTCGCGTAGCTGCCGGGTCACGCGCTCTGTCATGCCTATCAGGAACTCCTGAGCGGTTGTCCCCTGAATTGCGACAAGGCTCCCCACCGAAGCACGCGGCAGGAGCACAGCGTTTTCCACGGCTATGAGTACGCGGCTCGTGTCTACAGATACGACCTTGCCGAGCTTGCTCGGTGCATCGAACGTCAGAATGGGTGCATCGCTCATGCTAACAACTCCTTTGCCAGTACGCCGAGATCCCACAGATTGTGCCCTACGTGCTCGAACTGGTGCGAGTTTGTCACCACCGCGATGCCAGGCGATATAAGCAATTGCGAGACACAAACGCAGCGGGGCGATTCCTCGGCCAGCGTCTTAATCTTTGCGGTTACCGACCGGTTCAGAATCAAGGTGGGCGTGCCGTCTTGAATTCGTTTCACAAGGTGGGTTTGCAGGTGATCGTCGTTGAACCCATACCCCACCACCAGCAGACGACCGGCCTTCTTGATGAAGTCGTTAGCCAGATCGCGATGCTTGTCGAAGGGCGAGTTGTAGCCAGCTCGATACTTATTGAGACCAGGAGTGATAATCAGGCGTTCCACGTTCAGGTCCAAACTGCAGCGACGCACCTCTTTGCCGGATTGGTACCAATCAAAGCTCCCATGCGGCTTTAGGGATGATCGCACGAGGGAAGTGATCTAGGACCGTGGTCTTGGCGCGTGTTGTTATGCCTCGGCATGATCCCATGCAACTTCGAGTATGGTCGAACGCGCCCGCATAGTGTCCGACGGCTGTTGTGTCCACATGGAATCCTGCCATTTCGCAGGCGACTTCGATCAGTCGGTCGTAGTTGGGAGTCAGAATCGGTAATCCAGTCGTCGGCTTCAATACCCTATTCAGAAATGAAGTCAGACGAAGGGTGCGGTCCCCTCTGAGCACAGTGCTCATGACTTTGCGTTCCTCTGGTAGCAGCAACTCGCACGTTTTTTGTGCGATCCAGACCTCAAGCGTGTCGGATGGCGGATGTTTGAGCAACGCTGCTTCCAATCCTTCACCGGCATCCAACAGAACCTTAATCTGTTCCCACAGCGTCGCGTCGGTTCCCGTTAGTACGCCCGATTCGTTGCTCAGAAATGTTGAAAGCGCGGACATTCCCGGAATCCCCTCAGCGGCGGATAGGCCGGACCCGATTACCAATGAGAGACCGTCGGTGAAGTGCTCCTGCACGAATTTGACCAGTGCGTCGTAATCCATCTTCGTACTCAATGTCGAGACCATCTCAATACCAGCATCCTGCCTGCGCACCCTTTCCAGAGAGATTAGGGTTGGATCGCCCGTCGATTATAAATATGCAGTGCGCTATCCTTTCGAGTCCATGCGCTAGCGTAGCAATTGGGGTTGTTTACCTTACAGCTTCCCAAACGTTCTCTCAAAAAACCTCTTGGTCGTAATCATATGTTGCTCGATATCCGCCTGCAAATGCCTCGCCCCTATTTGCCAATCCTCGGTGGTGTAGCCGACGCGGCGAGCCAGAAAGATGAACTCGTCGGAGTCGGCCGGCGGGAGTACAAGGTCCTTGGCGTTCCCGCGCACGATGCGCAAGCCGTCGATGAGCATGCGGATAAAGAGGTAGGCTTTCTGCAGATGTTCGCCGTCCTGCCGCGCCACAATTCCGCATTCAACTAGCCCTGAGAGCGCCTGCATGCTGTTGGGAGTTCGCAGCGTTGGATGGCGGTGGCCGTGCATGACCTGGAGGTACTGGATGGCATACTCGATGTCGACGAGCCCGCCGGCGCTGTGTTTCACATTCACGCTGCCTGGTTCGACGAGTTGTTTCAATTGTTGCCGCCTGAGGTCGAGGGCGATGCCGAGATCCCAAGGCTCGCCGCCGTACACGTAGCGATCTCGGTGGGCTTCGACCTGTTTCCCCAGCGCGGCGTCTCCGGCGACGAAGCGCAGCTTGATCATAGCCTGTCGTTCGAAGGGAGCGGCCAAGCCGGTGGGGCTGTAGTAGCTGACGATCTCTTCGAGTGGATTGGTGAGGGACCCCTTGCCGCCATGGGGACGCAGGCGAATATCGAGGTGGAAAATACCTTCCTGCTTGGCCTCGATACCTTGCAGGAGTTCTTGCGCGAGCCGTTCGAAGTATTCGCTGTGCTCGATGCCCTGTTTCCCGCTGGTGCGCCCTACGCCGCCGTAGACGAAGAGCACTTCGATGTCCGAGGCATAGCCTAGTTCCCGGCCGCCAAACTTGCCCTGGCCCAGAATGGTGAAGGGGCAGGGTTTTTTATTGGCCAAGCGTGGTGCTCCATATTGTTTTTCCAGCTTGGCCTGGCAATCCTTCAGGCTCCGGGCGACGATGACTTCGGCCAGTTCCGTCAGGGCCTCCGAGAAATCGGCAAGGCTTGCCGCATCGGCCATGTGCTTCATATCGATCCGAAAGAGTTCCTGGTCCTTGAATCGATTTAAGGTCTCCTTGCGCGCCTCTTCCGTTTTGGCTTTGGCAATCACGCGGTCGAGCTCTTTGCGCAGCGCCGCTTGCGGCTTGATGAGCGGGGCGTCGCGGTAATCCTTCAGGAGGGGCAACAGATTGCCGTGCTGGCGGCGAAGAAAATCTTCCCACAAAAAGTCGCTGGTCCCGAGTAGGCGGGCGAGGATGGGAAAGGTCTTCTTGTCGCTGAGAAACGCGAGGGCCTGTTGCTGGGCCTTGCCTTTGGTGTCCTGCACGGTCAGGTCGAGAAACTGGTCGAAGGCTTCCAGGGCCTTGGCCGGGTCCGGCGCCCAGGTCAGCGCATGGGTGAACTGTTTGATGAGCACCGCGGTGAGTCGCAGGTGTTGTTGATCGATGGGATCGGTCAGCTTCTGGCCGTGGCGATTGCGGACGTAGAAGCGGTCGTGCAGCTTTCCTCCCTCGATCGAGAATTGCGCTTTGGCAATGTAGATGTTGCGCATCGCCAGCGCGTTGGCAAAGGCATAGAGAAAGGCTGGGGTATCGTCAGACTGGATATCCATGACCGTATCGGTCGGGGATTGGCTGTTGTCGAAAGTGATGTGAACGGTGTGAAGGAGTTCGCTAAACGAACTGCGGCGTTGCCCTAGGTATTCGACGAGTTGCCGGTTGACGACTTGACGGGCTTCGTCGAACTGGTTGGCATCCAGGAGCATAATCATCTGCGTGAGTTCGGCGATGAGCCGGCTACGGTCGTCTGGTTCGAATGTCGCGCCGCGTACGGGCTGCACACGAAAGACATCGACGATCTTTTTGCGGCTCAGGCCAGGGCGGCCTTTCGGGCGGGCGCGCGGACTGTCTGTCCACGAGGTGCGCGCGGCAGCGGGCGCGGTTCCTTCCACGAAGGTGTAGATCTGTCCCTCCTCAATATTCAACCCGAAGGCGGAGAGCAGGCCGCAGATCGTGGCAAATTCTGAAAAGTAGTCATAGGCGACGATGGTGATGGTGCAGCGATCGTCGCTGGTATCCACGATGGAGAGCTCGCAGGGGTGGTCCGGCGAGAGCCTGGCCGCCTGCTTGATGTGGGCTGCGAGAATCTTCGGAGGGAATGCCGTGAAATAGTCCGGGTCCATCCGGGTGACGAAGTCTTGCAGAATGTCGCTGTCGACGCCCTGGCAGAGCGGCGTCAGGGTGGTGAGGATCTGGTCGCGGTCGGCGTCAGCTGGCAGCATGATTTCTTGCGAGTATACCCGAAGCTCGTTTCGTTGTACCGGAAGAATTGCGCCAGTATAATGCGGCGCCATGGCACGACGTTCAGAACATCCCACCTCTCCTACTCCGTCTCGCGACATCGCTTCAACTCGTGAGTTACCCGACCCGGCTCCGCTTTTAGTGGCATCCGGTCTTGAGCCGGATCAAGTGGCGCGTATTCTGACGCCCTATGGCATGGAGCATCCGGCCGCAGCGGATACCAATATTCAGAGCATGGCGGGAGATCCCCATACCCGCCGGCTTCTTGCCACGATCTTGCCCGGTCTGTTGGCTGAGGTCGCACGGACGGCCGATCCTGACCAAGCCTTGAATCATTGGGAACGGTTGTTGGGCGGAAGCGTGAATCGCTCGTCGCTGCTGCAGTATCTGCAAGCCTCGCCAAAGATGCTGGGACTGCTCTGCACGATTTTCGGGAACAGTGATTCCCTTGCGTTCGCCCTCATTCGAGATCCGATGCTGGTGTATTGGCTGGCCGAAGAAGATGTGTTGTCGACCGCGCCGACCAGAGAAGGGATAGTCGCAGCACTCCGCCAGAGCCTGGGTGTTCTCAAGGCTATCGAGCTGAAGCTGGACGTGCTGCGACGCGTGCGTCGTCGTGAGATGTTACGGATCGGTGTGCGTGACCTCCTTCACCTGGCCTTAGTGGAAGAGACGACCGGCTCTCTGTCCGACTTGGCCTCGGTCCTGATTCATGCCGCGTATGAGATTGTCGATCGTGATCTGAAGAATGTGTACGGCACGCCCATGCACCAGGATGCGAACGGCCGGTGGGTTGAGACGGAATTTTCCATCATCGGGATGGGCAAGCTAGGAGCCCATGAGCTGAACTACAGCTCAGATGTCGATCTGATTTATGTCTACGCCTCGGCGGAGGGTGAAACCAGGAGGGGGAAAGGAACCCGCCAACCCCATGCTCACACTCTGTCCAATGAAGAATATTTTGAGCTGCTGGCGCGTTTCCTCACGAAGGCGTTGGCGGAACAGACCCGTGAGGGCGCCGTATTTCGGGTCGATCTCCGGCTCCGCGCCGAAGGCACCGTCGGGCAACTGGCACGGTCGGTGGAGGCCTATGCGCGGTACTATGCCCAGCGTGGCCAGGTCTGGGAGCGGCTGGCGCTGCTGAAGGCCTGGCCGATCGCCGGGTCTGCCTCGGTTGGGTCTGCGTTCGTGCAGATGGTGGAGCGGTTTGTCTTTGAGCCTGATCCCCAGCCTCTGACCAAAGAGCGGGCACTGGCGGTCATTCGCGACGTGCGGTCAGTCAAGGAAATGATTGACGAAAAAATGGCCGGGCGGGGGCATCAACACCGGAATGTGAAGTTGGGAACCGGCGGGATCAGGGAGATTGAATTCCTGGTGCAAACCATCCAGGTGCTCATCGGGAACGTCGTTCCTGACATTCTCGACCGCAAAACCGTGGGGGCACTACAGCGGTTCTGCCGATATCATTTCGTCGCGCCTGACGATCAGCGGCAACTCACCGAGGCCTATTGGTTCTTACGGGATGTCGAACACAAATTGCAGATGATGCATGATTTGCAGACGCACGCGTTGCCCGACAGCGACGTGGAGTTGCAGCGTTGTGCGGTTCGGATGGGATATGGCGCGGAATCGCGCGCGGCGGCGTTGGCCCAATTTCTTGCGGATCGCGTCAAATATACGGCCGCCGTACATGAGACGTTTCGGGCGCTATTCTATCACCCGGAAACTTCCCCCCTGTTGGCCGCGGTATTGGCTGCGGCAGAAGGCCACTCCCGCCGCAGCCCGTCTCGGCCCCAAAAAGAGACCGGCCCGGCGGGGCCACCGCCGGACCGGTCTTCGACAGCGAAGAAGAAACGGAAACCTTAGTACATACCTTCCATGCCGCCGCCGTGGTTGTGACCACCCATACCACCAGCAGCTTCTTTCTTCTCTTCCGGCAATTCCGTGATCATGACCTCGGTCGTGAGCATCAAGCCCGCGACGCTGGCGGCGTTCTGCAAGGCACAACGCGACACCTTCGTCGGATCGATGATGCCCAGCTTGATCATGTCCACGTACTCGTCGGTGGCTGCATTGTAGCCGCCGTTCGGATTCTTATCTTCCCGGACCCGACCGACCACCACGGAGCCTTCGGCTCCTGCGTTGCCCGCGATCTGGCGAATCGGTTCTTCGAGCGCTCGCTTGACGATGTCCACGCCGACTTTCTGCTCCAAGGGCAGGTCCTTGAGGGAGTCCAAACCCTTCAAACAGCGCAGATAGGCGGTGCCTCCACCAGGCACGACGCCTTCTTCGACGGCTGCCTTGGTGGCGTGCAATGCGTCTTCCACGCGCGCCTTCTTTTCCTTCATTTCGGTCTCGGTCGCGGCACCGACATTGATGACGGCCACGCCGCCGACGATCTTGGCCAGCCGCTCCTGCAGCTTCTCGCGATCGTAGTCCGAGGTCGTCTCATCGATCTGGGCCTTGATCTGCTTCACGCGGCCTTCGATCTTCTTGGGATCGCCATGGCCTTCCACGATCGTGGTGTTGTCCTTGTCGATCGTGACGCGCTTGGCACGTCCAAGATCCGTCAGCTTGACGTTCTCGAGCTTCAGGCCGAGATCTTCAGAAATAACCTGACCACCGGTCAAGATTGCAATGTCCTCCAGCATGGCCTTGCGGCGATCGCCAAAGCCCGGTGCCTTCACAGCCGACACATTGAGCGTCCCGCGGAGCTTGTTGACTACCAGGGTGGCGAGCGCTTCGCCTTCGACTTCTTCAGCAATGATGACGAGCGGCTTGCCGAGCTTGGCAACCTGCTCGAGGACCGGCAGGAGGTCCTTCATGCTGCTGACTTTCTTTTCGTTGATCAGGATGAGCGGGTCTTCCATGACGGCTTCCATCCGCTCGGCGTTGGTCACGAAGTAGGGGGAGATGTAGCCGCGATCGAACTGCATGCCCTCGACGACGTCCAGCGAGGTGGTCATCGACTTGGCTTCCTCGACCGTGATCACGCCATCCTTGCCGACCTTTTCCATCGCTTCCGCAATGAGGTCGCCGATGGTCTTGTCGTTGTTGGCTGAAATGGTGCCGACTTGGGAGATTTCCGTCTTGTTCTGGCAGGGTTTGCTCAGCTTCTTCAGCTCGCCGATCACGACTTCGACAGCCTTGTTGATGCCCCTCTGGATTTCCATCGGGTTGGCACCGGCGGTGATGTTCTTGACGCCTTCCCGGTAGATTGCCTGAGCCAGCACGGTAGCGGTGGTGGTTCCGTCACCCGCTATGTCGCTGGTCTTGCTCGCGACTTCGCGTACGAGCTGAGCACCCATGTTCTCATAGGGGTTCTTCAATTCGACTTCCTTCGCGACGGTCACGCCGTCCTTGGTAATCGTCGGTGCGCCGAACTTCTTATCGAGAATCGCGTTCCGGCCCTTTGGACCCAATGTTGCTTTCACGGCATCAGCGAGCTGGTTCACCCCTCTCAGGATGGCCGCTCGTGCCGAGTCACCGTACATAAGTTGCTTTGCCATAATCGTCCTCCGTTAATCGTCTAGTAGTCGTTATTCGGGGTCAGTCAGATTAGTTGGTGAAGATGCCCAGAACGTCTTCTTCTTTGAGGATCAGGCATTCTTCGTCTTCAATGCGGAGCTTGCTGCCGGAATACTTGTCGAACAGCACTTGGTCGCCGACCTTGATGTTTTCGACCTTCTTCCCGATGGCTTGTACGATACCCCGTTGCGGCTTTTCCTTTGCGGAGTCAGGGACATAGATCCCGCCGGAGGTCCGTTCCATTTCCTCAGTGTAGGTGACGAACAAACGGTCACCAAGCGGCTGAAAATTCTTCGCAGCCGTGGACTTCTTGTCTTTCGCTTCCGTAGCCATACCCAATCCTCCTTCTGGTAGTGAGCGTCGAGGCCCTAATGTACAGTTGTGTAAAAGCTGGCAAATCAGCTCTGACGTGTTACTGCAAGGGCTACCTGCAGTAAACTCGAAGCATAGATAGCGCTAGCACGAGGCAAGTCAATGGTTGGAACTATAAAATTATTTTAGGAGCAGATGCAATGGGATAATAAATCGCAAACGCTTGATTCTATGCGATATGGCTCCTGATTGCTGTCTGGCCGAATGGGAAAATGCCCGGCCATCGATTGCCTGGAGACTGCCCACGCTTCCACTTGAGCGTGAACGGCCACCTTAGGGAGCGGCTGCGGGCGCAATTCCGGCAAGAAACCTTAAGACACGGTGGGTCATCTGTTGGGCGGCGTCGCTGGACCGTGCGGTTCGCAACGATGGGGCGTTGTAGTCGTCGAGCCCCCAGCTCCATTGGATGGTTCCCGTTGCAAACACGCGAGATCCGCTGAGTGTTTCATAAAGAGTCATGTCCCCATAAACGATCCGTCCGTTGCCTGCATAGGGAGAATGGGCAAGGATGGTCAGGCCGGCTGGTCCGTTCGGGAACGCCCGATCAATTTCATAGCCGAGCAGACCTGGTAGCCGATGATCGGACGGGAACTTCACGCCGGCGAACAGGGGGTGGGACGGCAAGGCGACAATGACATCCCCATCCACCGGCACCGTCTCGTACATGACCCCGATCAGCTTGTGTTCCGGTCGGTTCACCGGCTGGTCACGCCATTGCACGGTGATCAAATGATCATTTGATGCATCCCCATCCAGAGCATAGGGATCTTCCGTCATGGCCATCTCTTTATATGAGACCATGGTCCGGTTCGGCTCGCCCGTGATCGAGCTAGGCTCCAGCCGGATCTGCCAGTAGCAGGTATTGGCGGAGAAGAAGCCGAGTCCTACCCCTCGGTCGCGGGCCTCTTCCACATGGCGCCGCATCTCCTGGGACCAGTATTCATCGTGGCCCACCGACAGCCAGGCCTTGTGTCCCTTCCAGAAGTCCGCGCGACTATGGGTGTCGATATCGGTGCTATAGGTCACGTCATACCCGTTCCGCTCCAGCCAACGCACCATATTGTATTCCCAGCCCGCCGTTGAAAGTGAACGGGTGGGATGGATCGACATTGCGGTCAGAAATTCCCCGGCGCCGGTTCCGCTACCCCCGCGGGGATGTTGGCTACGGGCATAGGGGCGGTTGAACGACACCGTTCGAGCCCATTGTTCATTGAGGCTGTTGGAAGGGTAGGTCGATTTGCCGCCCCAGTTGTTGTAGGCCTGGAACGTTGTGACGCTGGACTGAAACAGGAAATCGGAACCCCGTTCGTCTTCACGGACGACAAAGATAATGTAGCTCTGTTTGCCGCTGGTCGTGCCGGTCAACTTGGCCAGATAGACACCGCTTAGCCATTCACGCGGATCGTCCGTCCGCGTGGACAACGTATAGGACACTTGCCAGTTGCACTCAATGAGGCCGGTCACCGGGTCCGGTACCGGCATGGGTTGTTGCATCCCCGGCAGAACAATGCTCCCCTGCACTAATCGTGCACCGGTGCCTCCGTACCAGCCCATACGGTACACCGCGACCATCACACTCCGGTCGGTGCTGTGGATGTAGAGACGAAGTACGTCGCCGCGCTGGATGCTGGTAGCCGAGGCATACCCTTCGACCTCGTGGTCGGCAGGGTCGGCGAGGACCCAGTCGGAGCTTCCCAGTCGTTCATTTTCCAGGGCGACCGGGGAAGCGGCTTGTGATGGAAGGGGGAACAGGGCTGCGATGGCCGCCGTCAGCATTAAGACGGCCGCGAGAACGGAGCGAGCCGTTCTACATCCGAAGTCGGTCAAAATCCTTGACGTCCTTCTTGATGTAATCGCGAAGCCGCTTGATGATGCGCGCCTCCAGCTGTCGCGTGCGTTCCTTGGTAATGCCATATTTGGCGCCCATATCCTCGAGCGTCAACGGGGTTTCAGAGAGGATTCGGTTGCGCAGAATGTCTTCCTCGCGCTCGTCCAGGGTCTTCGTGAATTCGGCCAGTTTCCGTCGAAACAGCACCTTGAGTTGCGTGTCGGCCAATTTCTCGTCCGCCGGCTGCTCATGAGCAGGCAGCACATCCATTAACGTTCCGTCATTTTCTTGGCCGATCGGTTGATCAAGCGAGAGTTCCCAGCTACCCAGGCGCTGGTCCATCTCAATAACGTCGCGCTCACGGACGTTCAGGCGGTCAGCCAAGAGCTTGCTGTCCGGTGCGAAGCCCTCCCGTTCAAGCTTGGCCTTTTCTTTTTTTAAATTATAGAACAGCTTCCGTTGGTCTTGCGTGGTGCCGATCTTGATCAAGCGGTAGGTGTTCAGCAGGTAACGGAGAATATAGGCCCTGGCCCACCAGGCGGCATAGGCATAAAACCGAACGTTTTTGGTGGGGTCGAACTTTTTAATGGCTTGCAGGAGCCCGACGTTGCCTTCCTGGATCAAGTCCATATGGTCGGCGCCGGTGTGGAGATATTCGGATGCGATGGAGACGGATACCCGCAGGTTGGCGAGAATGAGCTTCATGGCTGCATCGCGACTGCCGCGCTGCTGATATTCCTCGAAGAGGCGAAGCTCCTCTTCCTTGGAGAGATAGGGATACCGCCGGATTTCCGTCAGGTATTGCTGGATGGTGGTGACGGGAACCAGAGAGGTCGAGAGTGGAGCTTCCTCAGGTTCTTTTGACGCATGCCGGTCGGCCGCATCGTGTTCTTCCGTCACCTCTTCATCCGTCGGCTCCAAGTGGTCGGGCTCGACGGCGTCTTCGGCCAGGTCTTCGTGGAATTCGTGCGTCTGCTTGCGCTCTGCCATGAAAATCGAAACCCTGGGTTGCTAAGGTGTGACTATACCAGATGTCAGGCGCGGGACAACACGAGACTTGCCGGGGCGACCTTCACGGTCCCTTGCGTCTCTGAAATCCTGCCTCGTATATTGCGCCTGGTGCGCGATGGGTCTGTCAGCATCGCATGGAAATGAAACTCCGTCGAATAAGGTCATAGATGGGTGCGAACAAGTTAGGCGAAGCGCTGCGCACGGGACATTGGCCGACGCTGCTGGGTGCTTGGCTGCATCTCACCGTGAGTTTCATGGTGTGGCTGCTGTTTGGGGCGTTGGCAGTCGCCATCGGAGAAGAACTTCAGCTCTCGGCGACCCAGCGGAGTGTGCTGGTGGCGCTCCCTCTCCTGGGCGGCGCACTGCTGCGGATTGCCGCGGGGTGGGCCTGCGATTGGTATGGCGCTAAACGGACCGGCCTTCTGGTGCTGGGGCTTCAGCTGATTGCGGTCTCGTGGGCGGCTCTCGGCGGAACCAGTTATGCTGAGCTGCTCGGCATTGGTCTCCTGCTCGGCGCCGGGGGGGCGAGTTTTGCGGTCGCCATGCCGGTTGCTAGTCGGGCATATCCCACGGCGCATCAGGGCCTGGTCTTGGGATTGGTCGCCTCTGGCAATATCGGGACAGTCTTGATCCTCTTCTTGGCTCCCCGATGGGAATCTGGCCTGGGGTGGCATGGTGCCTGTGGGATCATGCTGCTCCCTCTCCTGCTCACGATCAGTCTATTCGCCGGAGTGGTGCGGGATGAGCCGCTCGCGCGCTCCGTTGCCGGTGGCACCTGGTGGCAAGCGGCGCTGGAAATGATGCGTGTTCCTTCGGTCTATTGGCTTTGTCTGATCTATGGCATCACGTTCGGCGGCTTCGTCGGACTGACGAGTTTTCTTCCCCTGCTGTTACATGATCAGTATGGCAGCGATCCCATTGTCGGTGGTTCCATCGCGGCTCTCTGCGGATTGATGGGGAGCGTGATTCGTCCGGTGGGCGGGTATGTGGCCGACCGGTGGGGCGGGCGGCGCGTGCTGGTGGCGGTGTTCGTGGTCCTCGCCCTGATGAGTATGTTTACGGGGTTGCTTCCTAGCCTGGTATGGGCCGTTGCATTGCTTGTGGGAACGATTGCCGTCATGGGGTTCGGCAACGGGGTGATCTTTCAGATTGTCTCCGAGTGGTTTCCCGCGGATATTGGTCTGGCGTCTGGCTTGGTGGGAGCGGCCGGAGGGATCGGAGGGTTTCTCTTGCCTATCTGGTTTGGGTTGTTGCGCGAAAGCACGGGGACCTTCATGCCTGGGTTCATCGGGCTCGCGCTGGTCAGTATCGTCGCGGCGATGTCGGTCAATCCTGCCGTGTGCTGGCGTCTGCGCACGATGGCACAGTCGCCGAACGCTGGCGGCTTTTCTCGTTGACAGGTGTTGCGTGAAAAGAGTTAGCTGGGCGACCGAGGGCAGGCGGGAGGGCGGACCGTCGAGGCCCGCCATCCGCAGGCAGGGCGACGCATACGATTGAGGAGTTATGGCGACACCGTTTAATTCGATCGAAGACGCGATCAAGGATATCAAGAAAGGCAAGTTCATCATTCTTGTCGATGATGAAGATCGCGAAAACGAGGGTGATCTTGTCATGGCGGCCGGCAAAGTGACTCCGCAGGCCATTAATTTTATGGCTAAACATGCGCGCGGCTTGATTTGCCTGGCGCTCACACCGGAACGTGTGGAGGAATTGCAGCTGTCGCCGCAAGCGGTGGAGAATACGGCGACGTTCGGGACTGCTTTCACCGTTTCCATTGATGCCCGCAAGGGGATCA
>JBDTWG010000061.1:0-13616 GCA_040006855.1 Nitrospira sp. | reverse complement strand
GAGCACCACGCCGCCCGCGGCCCCCTCTTCTCCTGCCACGGAATCCCATCCCGCAGGTGAAGGTTCTCACTAGCATTTTTGCAGATTTGTTTCTCGGCCGCACGCCATGAGCCAGCTTCACAGCCATGGCGAGACCGATCTAATGCACTATGGGGATGGTTCGGGAAGAGAACCAGTGGAGCGGTACCCTAGACAGGGGTGAGCCATTGCCGGTGAGCGGGATCTGTCCCCCCGACAACTTCAAAGAATGCCTTCTGTAGCGTCTGCGTGATCTGACCAGGCCGCCCGGAGCCGATACGTCGTTGGTCGATTTCGGTGACCGGCGTGAGTTCCGCGGCGGTGCCGGTGACGAACACTTCTTCCGCCACATACATTTCATCGCGCGTGAAACGTTCCGCGACCACTTGAATATTGCGCTCCTTGGCCAATTCAATGATGGAGTTCCGCGTAATGCCTTCAAGAATCGACGTCAGCGGGGTCGTCTTCAGGACACCGCGCCTGACAATAAATATGTTTTCGCCAGTCCCTTCAGCCACATAGCCCTCAGGGTCGAGCATGATGGCCTCGTCATACCCATCTGCCTTCACTTCGCGTTTGGCGAGAATGGAGTTCACATAGTACCCGGAGATTTTCCCACGCGTCATAGAGACGTTCACGTGATGACGAGTAAATGAGGACACTCTTGCGCGAATCCCTTTGGTCAAGGCCTCGTCACCAAGGTACGTCCCCCATTTCCAAGCGGCAATGCTGACTTTAATCGGATTTTCAGCCGGATAGAGGCCCATGGCTCCATACCCAATGTACACAAGCGGACGAATGTAACAGGCTTCTAACCGATTGATCCTCACCGTTTCGATGATGGCCTCGGTGATCTGCTTCTTATCGTACGGCATCTCGATTAACGCGATGTGCGCGGATTCAAACAGACGATCCACATGCTCGGACAATCTGAAAATGGATGACCCGCTCTTGCCTTTGTAGCATCGAATGCCCTCGAAGGCTGCCAATCCATAGTGGAGTGAGTGTGTGAGCACATGAACCTGGGCGTCGGCCCAGGCGACAAATGTCCCGTCCATCCATATTTTTTCGCTGGTTTGTAGCATGCGCGGGATCATACCAGTGGCTCACAATGAGCGTCAAGATAACCAGCTACGCACATCTCTTGTGAGCCATGCATGTTTCGAATCCATGCGCATGGGAGCCCAAGCATTGCTCACGAATGGCGGTGTTTCAGGGACTGACCAATCCACGGACATTCTTAGACGCACTTGTTCTTGACACCCTATTTATGGCTGTGATAGACACTCACGTTCTGCTGACGAGGAGAAAGACGAACATGTACGCTATTATTGAGACGGGCGGAAAACAGTATCGAGTGGAAGCAGGAACCGTGCTCCAAGTGGAGTCACTTCCTGGCGATGTCGGGAATTCTGTGCAGATCGACCGAGTTCGGCTGCTCAATGGAGACGACGGACTGGTGGTGGGGCAACCGATCATCCCCGGCGCGCGCGTGACAGCGGAGATCATCCGCCAAGGGCGCACCAGGTCCATTACGGTGTTTAAGAAACACCGTCGCAAGAATTACCGGCGAACCAGGGGCCACCGGCAAGGCTTTACGCAGCTGCGGGTCACTGAGATTGAAACGAAGTAAGTAACGACTCGAAGGGGAGTTTGCCATGGCAACAAACAAAGGCGGCGGTTCGACAAGGAACGGCCGCGACAGTAACCCACAATACCTCGGCGTGAAGGCCTATGGCGGAGAGACAATCAAGGCCGGTTCCATCATCGTGCGCCAGCGTGGAACGAAATTTTTCCCTGGGTTCAATGTCGGCCTAGGCCGGGACCATACTTTATTTGCGTATGTGAGCGGTGTCGTGAAATTCGAAGGTGGCCGCGGCCGACAGAAGGTGAGCGTCTACCCGGTCACAGCAAAGGCCTGACCCCTCCTCAGTCCACACATTAGTTCCCACGGACCAGGTACCTTCGCTCGCATAGCCTCCCCCATGGATCGGCGAATAGGCTATACTGCTGCCTCTGAATAATCGGCCGGCTGGGGGATTGCTGCGATGTCTACATTTGTCGATCAAGTCCAAATCCTTGTGAAAGCTGGCCAAGGCGGCAATGGCGCCTGCAGCTTTCGCCGGGAAAAATTTGTCCCGCGCGGCGGGCCGGACGGCGGAGACGGTGGGAACGGCGGCAGCATCGTCGTGAAATCCACCACACGCCTGAGCACCCTGCTGGATCTTCGCTACCAGAAACATTACGAAGCCGAGAACGGCGAACCCGGGGGCGGCAGCAATTGTCACGGTCGCCGAGGCGTGGACGTGTGTATTCCCGTCCCAGTCGGCACCATGGTATTTGACAACACCACCCAAGAGCTCCTGGCTGACCTCACCGCGGATGGTGAAAGCTGCGTCATTGCGAAAGGCGGCCTTGGAGGCAGAGGCAATACTCAGTTCGCCACCTCAACGAACCGCGTTCCGACGCAGTTTGAACCGGGCACTTCCGGCGAAGAGCGGTTCCTTCGACTCGACTTGAAACTCCTGGCGGACGTCGGATTGGTGGGCTATCCGAATGCCGGGAAATCGACCTTGATCGCGGCCGTCTCTGCGGCAAGGCCAAAAATCGCCGACTACCCCTTCACCACCCTCACCCCCAACCTGGCAGTCGTACGATGGAACGAGGCGCAGACGTTCGTGATCGCCGATATTCCCGGGTTGATCGAAGGCGCGCATGAAGGCAAGGGTCTCGGGTTTCAGTTTCTTCGCCACATCGAACGAACCAGCCTCCTGATCCATGTGATCGATATCTCCGAGTGGATCACGGAAGACCCTGTCACGAGCTTCGAGGTCATGCGCCACGAACTCACCGCCTATGACGAAGCCCTTGCCGCTCGCCCGTTTGCCGTGTTGGGCACGAAACTCGACGTCAAGGGTGAAGGGGAACGCCTTGAACGGCTCCGGAAGTATTGCCAACGACGCAAGATTCCATTTTTTGCAATTTCGGCGGCCACGCGAGAGGGCCTGGACGACTGTGTGCGTTACATGGGCCAGCAGGTGGAGCTGCTCCGGAAAACCCCGTGCGAGACGAACTCCTAAGACTAGCGAAACGCGTCGTCATTAAGATCGGGAGCAGCCTGGTCGCGTCGCGCGAAACCGGCCTGAGCGCCGAACGAATCGATCGGCTCGCGGGCGAGATTGCCGACGTACGCGCGCAAGGGCGCGAAGTGTTGGTCGTATCATCCGGTGCGGTCGTGTCCGGCATCAAAAAACTTGGACTACGCGAGTATCCCAAGAGCCTGCCGGTGAAACAAGCCGCCGCCGCGGTGGGCCAAAGTCATTTGATGTGGGCCTACGAAAAGGCGTTCGAGCGTTTGAGCCTCCGTGTCGCGCAAGTGCTCCTGACGCATGAAGACTTAGCCGACCGGCGGCGATTCCTGAATGCACGGCACACCCTTACCACACTGATCAAGTTCGGTGTGATTCCCATCATCAACGAAAACGATACGGTCGCGGTGGAGGAAATCCGCGTGGGAGACAACGATACCCTCGCGGCCCAAGTCGCGCACCTGGTGGATGCGGATCTGCTCGTCATCCTGTCAGACGTGGACGGGCTCTTTACCGCCGATCCTCGCAAGGACTCGACTGCCACTCTCATCCCGTTGATCCATGACATTACCGAAGACATCGAACGGCGGGCCGGCGTGTCCTCCACTTTCGAAGGCACCGGTGGGATGGCCACCAAGGTGCGCGCGGCAAAGAAGGTGGGTGAGTACGGAGTGGCGACCCTGATTCTCAACGGAACACAAGAGAAGCTGCTTCCGGAGGTGCTCAGCGGAAAACCGGGCGGCAGCCTGTTTCTCGCCCGCGAACGACGACTGACGAGCCGAAAACATTGGATCGCCTTTACCCTCCGCCCACGAGGCCACGTACAGCTTGACCAGGGGGCCGTCGAAGCCTTGATTCAGAAGGGCAAAAGCTTACTGGCATCAGGCATTCTGGATACAACTGGCCATTTCGAGGCCGGCGACCCAGTCACCTGCGTCGCTCCGGACGGGAAGGAATGCGCCAAAGGCCTCGTCAACTTCTCCTCCGAGGTCCTAGCCCGCATCAAGGGACTCAAGACCGTCGATATTCAAAAGCTTCCCGGGCTCCAAGAGTATGAAGAAGTGATCCACCGAGACAACTTGGTGATCCTCTAACCAGATCGTGCGACAGGTCCGACGCTGGCAGTGAGGAAGTCGCGGAGCGCCCGTTATCGGCCGAGCGACCGTCGTTCACATTCAACAGGGTACATGTAGCATTACACATGCGACTGGGACTTTTGGGTGGCAGTTTTAATCCGATCCACCGGTGCCACCTCTCCATTGCTCATGCCGCTCAACAGCTCCTCCAGCTGGACCGCATCCTCTTCATTCCAACGGGTGATCCTCCGCACAAACAACCAGGCACGTTAGCCGCAGCCCAGCACCGCTACCGAATGGTTGAGCTGGCCATTCAGGGCGTGGCGGGATTCGCCCTCACGGACATAGAAATCCGCCGACCCGGCAAATCTTATTCCATCGATACTGTCCTCGCGATTCAGCAGGAATATGGACCCGGCACCACACTATTTTTCATGATCGGGCTGGATGCGTTCCTGGAGCTGCCCTCCTGGAAAAATGCCCAGACGTTGCTCTCAAGCTGCCAGTTCGTGGTGTTTTCGAGGCCTTCGGTCAGCTTTCGAACCGTGTCGTCGATCCCGCTCTTTGAATCCATTCAGGAGGAGGCCTTAATCGCATTGGATGCCGCTCGACAAGAACGGGCAGATCTGATCCTCGCGCAGGGCCAGGCGCTGACCTTCCTTCGACTGCCTCCCTGCGACGTCTCCGCGTCGGACATCAGGCTGCGTGTGCAAGAGGGCCGACCTCTGGCAAATCTGTTGCCCCCCCCTGTCGAATCCTATATACTTCGCGAGGGGTTATACAGGGAGGACAGTGATCGTACCTGAATCAAAGGCCAAAGCTCTCGCCGTGGCAAGCGCCATCCTGGATAAGAAGGCCACCGATGTCCTGATCCTGCATATCGCCTCACTGACCTCTCTCGCCGACTACCTGGTGATCGGCTCCGGGGAATCGGAACGCCAAGCACGCGCGATCGCCGACCACGTGAGCGACATTCTCACTGCGCAAGGCCATGCGCCACTCAGCACCGAAGGCGCCTCGTCAGCCAAGTGGGTCGTCATGGACTTTGGTGACGTCATCGTTCACATCTTCCAGAAGGATATTCGCGAACACTACGCCCTCGAACGACTGTGGAGCGACGCAGGACAGGTCCGGTTGCCGGAAGAGCGCGCCCTGAAAGCCGCCCAAACCCCTCCGCCCACGGCACGTCCGGCTCGCACCCGGAAACGGGTCTAGCATGTTTCGGCTCCTCTCCACGATCTTTCTCGTCAGCGTCGGCATTTTTCTCTACAGTTATTTTCGCGAACTCAACCCCGGCACAATTACGATTCGAACCAGTCCGGACTCGCTGTTCGAGCTGAGCCCCGTTTCATTGGTCCTGTTTGCGATGGCCCTGGGAGCCACGCTGGTGGCCCTCATTGTCACCATCAAGGAAACCACCCACGTCTTCGTGAACTGGCGCAGCAATCGCTTGGTGCGACGCAAGGAGAAGGTGGATGCCCTCCACCGGGACGGCACGCATGCGTTCATGTCCAAGCGGACCGCCGACGCGGTCAGCTTATTCGAACGCGCCCTCGTCATCGATCCCAACCGGACGGACTCGCTTCTGTGGCTCGGCAACATTTATCGGTCGGAAGGCGACTTTACAGAGGCCATCCGCCTCCACCAGCAGGCCCACCGCATTGAAGAACGCAACGTCGAGGTCCTACTGGAATTGGCGAAAGACCTGGAGGGCGCCCGCCGATATGAAGAAGCGCTCCAGACGCTTCAGGATATACTCCGCATTGAACCGGATAACTTGATGGCCCTGATCCGCAAACGCGACCTCCAGATCCGGCTCGAAAAATGGAGCGATGCGCTCGAAATCCAACATCGGCTGGTCAAAGCCAACTGGCCTGAAAGCGAACGGCGGGCCGAAGCGAATCTCCTGCTTGGCTGCATGTATGAAGTCGGACGGCAACTCCTGGAGCGCGGACACCCCGACAAGGCTCGGCGCTATTTCCGCGGTGCGATCAAAAGAGACCGCACCTTTTTGCCGGCCTATATCGGCATCGGAGAGATCTTGGTGCGAGAAGGCAAGACTAAAAACGCCGTAGAAATTCTCAAAAAGATCTATGCCAAAACACGTAGCGTCATTATTCTTCACCGGTTGGAGGAGCTCTTTCTCGAACTGGGAGAGCCCGATGAAATCATCCGTGCCTATCAAGAGGCCCTCCAGCAAGATCCCCACAACGCCGTGATCCAGTTCTACCTCGGGAAGCTGTACTATCGGCTCGAAATGGTCGATGAAGCGTATGACGTGCTCTCGACCCTCGACGGAACACAGGAGCAGCTCGTCGATTATCATAAGATCATGGCCAATTTGTATCTACGCAAACAGCACATGGACGAGGCCGTGAGGGAGCTCAAGAAAGCCCTTGGTTTCAAGAAACGAGTGGTCGTGCCCTACCAGTGCACCCAGTGCCACCACGAATTGGCCGAGTGGTCGGGTCGCTGTCGACGATGCGGCCGCTGGAATACCTATGTCGCCCTCCCCTGGCGCGATACCAAGTCCGATACCGATCAGGACGGCCAGAACTCACGGCTCCCTGCCGTCCCCTATCAAGGCATTGCATCTCCATTTGAAACCGTGTAGGGTTTCCCCGCCCTTTTTTCTTTTCACAGACCAGGCCTCCTTCCCGCGGAAACACGAAGCGGGTGGCGAGGTTCGACCTATTTTTTCGAGGAGTAGCGTGCATGACTGACTTCACGATCCTGGCCGACAAGGCGTTGCGGGATGAATTGCTCACCCGAGAGGAAAGCCTCGCCGTATTGCAAACCCCAGACTCCCAACTGCTCGAACTTCTACAGGCGGCCTTCCGGGTTCGTGAACGTTACTTCGGCAAAACAGTTCGCCTGCAAATGTTGCTGAATGCCAAGAGCGGCGCCTGCCAGGAGGACTGCGGCTACTGTTCGCAATCCGCCGTCTCAACCGCACCGATCGAGCGCTACGGACTGCTTCCTCGCGACGAAATGATGACCGGCGCGCGCCGAGCCGCCGCCGCCAAGGCGCAGCGGTACTGTATCGTCATCAGCGGGCGCAGCCCTTTGGATCGGGAGATTGCCGACATTGCCTCCGCCGTGCAATCCATCAAACAGGAAGTCCCGATTCAGATCTGTTGCTCCTTAGGGCTCCTCAACGAACGCCAAGCGAAAGACCTGAAAGCCGCCGGGGTCGATCGGATCAATCATAACTTGAACACCAGCGAGGCCTATCATCCCTCCATTTGCAGCACCCACACATTTCAGGACCGGCTGGCCACGATTCAGCATGCGCGGACTGCCGGCCTCGAAATCTGTTCCGGTGGCATCGTCGGTATGGGAGAAAGTGATGGGGACCTGATCGATTTGGCGATGGCGCTCCGCGAAGTCAAGCCGGACTCGATTCCCATCAACACCTTTCATCCGGCCTCCGGTACGCCGTTAGAACACTGCGCGCCCCTCACGCCACAACGCTGTCTCAAGGCCCTCTGCCTCTTCCGCTTCCTACATCCGCGGACAGAACTTCGCATTGCCGGCGGACGAGAACACAACCTGCGCAGCCTGCAGCCACTGGCGCTCTATCCAGCGGATTCGGTGTTTGTGAACGGCTACCTCACCACCCCTGGCCAGCCTGCAGCGGAAGTGTGGGGAATGATCGAAGACCTCGGCTTCGAGATCCAGGTCGATGCACTTCCCATCTCACAGAGACCCACGCAGGCGCCTGAGCCCGCCGTCGGTCTTCACTCATAGCGCAAGCCTTCTACCAGCGGTTGCTTGGCGGCCCACCGAGCCGGCCAGAGCCCGGCCAGGAGCGAGGCTGCCAAAGCCATGGCCGCCACTTCGGCCATAAGGCCGAGCGGCCACGAGATCTGGATCGTCCAGCCGAACGACTGTCGGTTGATGACTCGGATAAGGATCCAGGCCAACGCCAGCCCTCCGAACAATCCCATTGCCGTTCCCAACAGACCAAGATACCCTGCCTCCCACAGAATCAGCGCGGTGATCTGTCCTCGGCTGCTCCCGAGCGCTTGCAGCGTTGCCAGCTCACGCCGCCGTTCCACAACTGAAGTCACCAGCGTGTTGATGATCCCTAACATCGCGATGATCACGGCAATGGCCTCCAGCACATACGTCAGAGTGAAGGTGCGGTCGAAAATACGAAGGATCTCCTCTCGTAGATCCGCATTGGTCAACACCGTTGGAGACATCAGCCCCTGTGTCTCCTGAGCCAAGGTTTCAAGAATGGCGAGCCTAACCTGCTCCAGATCAGCGCCGGATGCGGCATAGACGGGAAACAGCGTGACACTTTCGTCGTTCCACCATTGTTGATACAACGACCGATCGATGACGAGCTTCCCGCCGTCTGTCGCATAGTCGAAAAATATCCCGAGGACCGTTATCGATTTTTCCCCCGACGGCGTCATCACAGTCAGCCGACTCCCCTTCATCACGCGCAGAGAGTTAGCCAACACTTCCGAAAGAATGGCCCCTTCGCCAGCTGCCGCACGCGCCAGAATAACGGAGGATTCACCGTCCAGGAAAAGGTATCGACTTCGTGCGGCATGGAGTGCCAGGTCCCTCGACACCAGTGCAACCGGCCGTCCCTGCAGCTCGATGCGAACGTCACGGTAGGCGTCGACCGCCGACACATGCGCTGCGCCGGCCAATCTCGTCCTCCAAACGGCAGGGAGAGTATGATTCATGGTCCCGTTGTGGCTGGCATGGGGCCATCCAGCCGGCGCCACGATGAAATCCGCCATCACCGTCTGATCGATCCAAATCTCGACCGTGTCTCGAAAGCTCCGAATCATCATCATGACCCCAACCATAATGGCCACCCCGACGAGAAAGGCGGACACCGTGACCGCATTTCGTCCCATTCCCCTCGTGGTTTGCTCCCGCGCAATGTGGCGGATCGCGCCTCCCAGTGAAGGCGAGGCAGAAGCCGTGCCTAACTCCCGGGTGCGGCAGAACTGTTGGATGAGAACAGGGACCAGGCAGGATAACCCCGCTAACAGGCAGAGGGTCGCCAGGTACCCGAACACCGGCACCCCGCCGACAGGTTCCGCGAAGGCACATCCCAGGGCGAATACCAGCAGGATTCCCCCCGCGATAGCGAGCGGAACCGAGCGCAGTCGCTGTGCGACATCGTATTCTCCTGGAGCAAGGGCGGCGACCACAATGGTGCGACCAGCATCCAAACTCGGCCCCAGCGCCCCTAGCATGGACACCCCACTGCCGATCACCACAGCCTCAAGCAACAGCCGGCCAGATCCTGGGGGAAATCCAAATGCGTTCGACATGTCTGCCATCGGTGCGTACAGATCATGGATGGTCCGGCCAACCAAACCGACCAGCGCATTCCCCATCACAAGCCCAAGCCCGCCTCCGACGATCCCTCCGACCAAGCCGAACAGTCCTGCCTCAGCAAGAAAAAGACCGACGACCATGGGCTCGGACATCCCGATGGCGCGCAGAATTCCCACCTCGCGCCGCCGTTGCGTCACCGTAAAGGACACAGTGTTGTAGATCAAAAATATCCCGACCAGCAGCCCCACCATGCTCAGTACGGATAGATTCAATTGAAACGCTCCGACCATGGATTCGACCTGTCGGCTGCGTTGAATCGGACGGTGGACTGTGACAGCCGGAGGCAGGATCCGTTGTATGGCCTCCGCCACCTGCTCAATCGAAAATGAGGGCTGCGTGACGACATCGATGCGATCCAAATGCCCGGTGAGGCCCAACGTCCGCTGCGCGGCGGCAATATCCATGACCGCCAAGCGGTCCCATACAGAAGGAGGACCCGGTTGGCGACGCATGACCGATGTCACCGAGACCGAAACGTCACGGCCGCCGATCTCCAGGACAAGCACACCCCGAGGCTTGGCGTCTATCTCCGACGCCAGGCCTTGGCCCACCAAAATGCCATCAGGGGTCAACAGCCCCTTTAGCCCCTGCTCTTCTCCGGAACCTTGGAGCACATCGAGGGAAGCAGGGAGACGACCTTTCATGGAGTTCAGTTCATCCAGGAGGTCCACTCCGAGGATACGGAACGACTGAGAACGGCCGGCACCGGTCGCCACTTGAGCGCCGACCTCCACCACCGGCCGGGCCGATTCCACTCCGGCAACGTCTCGTACTGCTGTGATCAGATGCTCATCCATCCCTGCCTCTCCCGCCGCCACCTCCAGTGTGACGGGACCGGCCACGGTCAGGACCGACTCCTCGAAGGAGCGCAGGACGTCCACATTGGCGGTTTGGACAGCAATCGTTGCCGCCACCCCCAATCCGACACCGAGGGTGGTAAGCAGGGTTCGACCAGGACGCGTGGACAAATGTGTCCATCCCAGACGAACGAAGACCGCGACGAAGGACGAAGGGATCAGCGACATCAGTACGCTCTCTCGGACAGGAGTCCAGTAATTGTTTTTACAGATTTACACAGGTATGCTAGGATTACTAACAGTAGAATTTGGGACACACAATCTCTATGGCACTACGCAAACCGGTTCGCTCCAAAAAAACTGCGAAGACGAGAAAGACCACGAAGTCGACCAAGGCTGCACGGGCCACGAAGAAGGCCAAGCCGATCAAATCAGCTAAATCGACCAAGCCGGCCGTCAAACGAGCGGATGGACTGACGCCTCGACAAAAAGAAATTCTCAAGCTCGTGTCGCAAGGCAATACGAATCGAGATATTGCCCGCCGTCTTGCGATCAGTGTCCGGACGGTTGAGGTCCATCGATTCAATTTGATGCGGCGATTAAAAGTCCGCAATGTGGCACAGCTGCTCCGTCAAGCGCTGCAGCAGGGTTTCCTTCCCAAGAATTTCGCGTTTAAATAATCTCGCGACGAGGTCTCGGCCCCACAGCAGCTGCTTCCCGTTACAACTCTTTCAACTTTCCTCGGCACTCACGCAGCGACTCTTTACCCCGCGTGGAAAGTTCCCCCATCAATTCGCGTTCCAATCGCTCAAACACCGCCACGCCCTCTTCAACCAACGCGGTTCCCACCTGGACAGCGGATGCGCCGCAAAGCACATGTTCAAACGCATCGACTCCCTGCATTATTCCGCCGGTTCCAATGATCGGAATCTGCCCCTCCAGCAACTTCCAGAATGCCCGCACATTCGCGAGCGCGACGGGTTTGATCAACGAGCCCCCCAACCCCCCGAAGCCCCCTTTGGGTTTAATGACCGGCGTCTCACGGCTTGGATCCACGACGAGTCCGTTGCCGACGGAATTGATGAGGTTCAGATAATCCACCCCGCTGCGCCGAATCACATCGGCCATCACGGCATGGTGGGCCGGGTCGAAATAAGGCGGCAACTTCACACCCATCGGAACGGTGATGAGCGGACGCACGCGCTTCAGGAGCCGCGCTGAGTCAACTGGATCATAGGCGATCTGGGGCTTACCGGGGATATTCGGGCACGAGAGATTGACCTCGATGAGATCAGGACCTGCTTGATTGATCACCCGTGCCATCGTGAGGAAATCGTCCTCGCAAAGACCGGCGATACTGGCGATGACAGGCTTGCCAAACTGTTTGAGCTCGGGAATGAGTTCGGCATAGGCCAGATACCCAAGATTGGGAAGTCCCATCGAATTGATCGAGCCGCCAGGAAATCCGTAATAGCGCGGTTCGGGATTCCCTATCCGCGGTTCCAGTGTCATCGACTTGGTCACGATCGCCCCCGCGCGCGAGCGGCCCAGCGCATGCAGCTCTTCACGCGTCACACACCGCGCACCGGATGCATTCATGAAACAGGTGGAAAACTTCACTCCGGCAATGGTGGTGCTCAAATCCATGCTGATCCTTTCTCCTGCCTGACACAGTTCACCAGCCGACCATCCCGCATGAACCACACATAGTCGGCCGCCGCTGCCGCCGTCTCGCTATGCGTCACCAGCAACACCGTGTGGCCGAAGCGTTGCGGCAGACTATGGAACAGTCTGACGATGTCGGCACCCTGTTTGGAATCCAAATTTCCCGTCGGCTCATCGGCCAGAATAAGCCGCGGCCGATGCACGATTGCCCGGGCGATGGCGACACGCTGCTGCTCACCGCCCGACAACTCGCTCGGGCGATGCGAACGACGAGCGTCCATGCCCACGGCTCGCAAGACCTCATCGACCCGATCCGCGACCGCCCCCCCCTGCTCGCCCTTGAGCAATAAAGGCAATGCGACATTTTCCGCGACCGTCAGCCCGGGAATGAGGTGAAACGCTTGGAAGACAATCCCAATGACCTCACGCCGCAAGCGGGTCCACTCAGCGGCACTCGCATGGGTCACAGACCGATTCTCGATCACGATGTTGCCGGATGTGGGACGATCCAATCCCCCGAGGAGGTTCAGCAGGGTACTTTTACCACAGCCGCTGGGTCCCACGAAGGCGCAGAAATCTCCCGCCTTCACGTCAAGAGTGACATCCTGCAGCGCGCACACAGCCATCTGCCCGCGACTGTATTCTCGGGAGAGATTCTGCACACTGACCAGCGTCTTGGCAGGGTCTTGCATAGTTAGGAACCGATGGCTGTGAAGGAGGCGACGCGTTGTCAGTCACGCGCAACCTCGACCTGCCAATCCTCCGTGAGATCGCCGCGATGCAGACGGAAGGGTCCTATACCATAGGCCCTTTACACCCCACAACCTTGACAGGCCGGAGAGTTTTCCGTACAAGTCCAGAACCGTGTGCCCACGGCTTCACGCTGCTCGTCAGAGAAGGGTCTCGCCCAGTGATAGCAGGCATTTTCAGGCAAGCCTCACGACTGTTGCTCCCATCAGATTGCACCACCTGCAATCAACCGCTTACGGACGACCCCATTCCGTTCTTCTGTCGTCAGTGCTGGGAGCACATTCGCCCCCTGCAAGGACCCGCCTGCCCACGATGCCACCGCCCCTTTGCATCGGCGTCGGCCACCACCTACAGCCCCACGCACGAATGTCAGGACTGCCGCACTCGCGACCCTCACTATACCCAGGTCTGGGCTGCGTATGCCTACACGCCTCCGCTGCAAGACGCCATCGCCCTCTTCAAGTATCGGGGGAAAGTGGCCTTGGCGGATTCGCTGGGGGCGTTGCTCGCCCAAACCGTGCCGCAGAACCTGGCGACCGATCTTCTGATGCCCGTGCCTCTCCATCCTAACCGCCTCCGGGACCGGGAGTTCAACCAGTCGTTGCTCCTCGCCGACCGCGTCAGCCCTATCCTACAGCGGCCGGTATCGTATCGGAACTTGGTGCGTATCATCGACACCGATCCGCAAATCACGCTCCCGCGCTCGGCCCGCCTTCGGAATCTTCGCAAAGCGTTTGCTCTGCGCGCACCCCATAATGTCGTTGGCAAGCGCATCTTGCTCGTCGACGATGTGTTCACCACTGGCACAACCGTCAATGAATGTGCCAGAGTCCTGCTCGAAGCCGGTGCGC
>JBDTWG010000060.1:0-14034 GCA_040006855.1 Nitrospira sp. | reverse complement strand
CTAGGGAATTCCTATTTCGGGTGTCAGAGAGGCGATGCGCAAGGGCTGTGCCATCTCAGCTCAGAACGGCATGGCCATCGAGGACCGGTAAAGTTGTGTAGAGTTTTTGAGGACATCGGGCCGTGCCATTATCCCTTGGTTCGTTAGAGGCAAATGCACGTAGCGCCCAAGACGTGTATCCGATCAGATGCTAGGGCGTATCCAAACAGATACTGGATTGAGCGCTGTCATTGTTTTTTTCTAGCGGCAGAATGACCCTGGATCGCGGGAGGCTTGAGTGAGTGTGGAGAAAGTAATGAGCCAACATCAATGGATCTAAAATAAGGTGCCGCGTCTCCGTGATGGGCGGAGACGCGGCAGATTGGCGTGGGCAGAAGGCGGTCCAATCAGCGCTGGATGGGCACAATCCAGGAGGCCGTGACATGCGGCCGGTTCATGAGTGATAACCGGCGACAAGAAACCGGGTCTGCTCCACACCAGGATGCACAGGCGGAGGCAATGGATTCATATGTGCGATGAATTCTCTCCACGGTCTATAAAGAAGCAACCCCTGTGCCGTTCCCAGATGAAAATCAGTGCATTGATTTGAACCTAGAGGAAGCATGGTGTGAATAGGAGTCAGAAAAGGGAGCGGGATCCCGTATGTATGACTCTTTACGCTGGCGCTCCGCTGGAGCGATGGTGACACAGGGGGAAGTCTGTGATCGGAAGATTGGAATTCAGAAGAAGGTGGCCTAGCTGATGCAGGGAAAACTGGAGTCGGAGGGTGACGGCCGACTCAGTAGTTGAACCGGAGGGACAGGGACCCGACGTGGATCAACGTATCGTACCGCCCGTTCACCGTGGGATTCTGATTGCCGACGACGTTGCGTACTTCATAGATCCCGGCTTGATAGGAAAGATCGATCGCGAAAAGCTTCGGTTTCAGCGGACCGATTCCCAGGTCGCCGCATCGAAGGAGACCCAAAAATGAACCGTTCGCATGGCAAGCCAGACCAATCCCGACGGAAGGAATGTGCGTGTTGGCGGAGGGGACACCCGGGTTGAAGGTGCGATCGGGGATTTGCGCTTGCTGGTTCATGTAGCCTCCACGCAACGCCACTTCCCAGTTCGGCATCGAGGCCAACTGGAGCCACCGGTATTCCGTCCCCACCATAAGGGTATAGGTGCTTTGCCAATTTTGCGGGAAGGGTAGCAGCGCGCCGTTCGTGAGATGAATATCCAACGTCCGGTTGGATTTCCAGCCCGTGTAGTCCACATCGAGCTCCAGTTTCCATTCATGCTCCCGCGTGCGGACCGGCCAGACGGCCATTCCGCCTGAGAAGATTTGCGGCAAGACGAAGGTGGCTGCGGCTCCGGCGACCGATGCCCCATTGGCCAAGAAGGTTCCGGTGAGGTGGAGGGTCGCCTGACTGCGGTAGACCAACCCGATGTTGGCGAGTGGCTTTCCATCACTGTTGCGAAACGGGGTGTAGAGAAGACTGACGTTGAACCCTGCCGCCGTATCGCTGCCGTTCACCTCCACCAATGAGCCGGCAGGGATGCCGAGCCCGCCTGGCCAAATTGATTTCTGCTCGAGGTGGCCCTCTCCGAACAGACCCGAGAAGGTGTAAATATCCGCACCCAAGCCGACCGAGAGCTGCTCATTCAACTTGTACGCAATGGTGGGTTTGATGTCGAGCAAGGGCAAGGTGGTAAACGTCACGGCGGTGCGAAAGGGTCCGTCGTTCGGGTAGCGGGTCAACGAGCCGAATGGGCTGTTGAGGCCGATGCCGGCCGTGAGGTCTCCGAGCGCCGAGAACCCGAGGTCTTTGAGATTGGCAACAAGATAGATATGGCCGGGAGGGGGCCAGGCCACCGTGCCGTTGCGGTCTCCTGTCACCTGCGCGCCGGTTGGGCTGGTGAACTGCGTGGTGCCGCCGATCAAGGAGGTGCCGAATAGATTCTGAAATCCATGGAGCTGAGTCATGCCGGCCGGATTGTAGTGGAGCGCGGAGGGGTCGTCGGCTTGCGCCACGAAGGCGTTGCCCATTCCTGCGGCGGCGGCAGACTGTCCTTGGAGGCGAGGGGTTTGAGCTTGGACGGTCGTCGGCAAGGCGCAGAGCCCAACGGTTGCGAGGATCAAAAACAGAAGCACGGCGTGCCGATGGCTCTGAGCGAAGTGCACGACGTTATGTCCCCACGGGGGGATCGTTGGAGGAGGAGCGGTTCCGCCCCTGGATGAACCAACGATCGACGACCTGTCGCAATCGATCCGCATCGAAGGGTTTAAGCAGGTAGTCCTGAGCGCCGGCCTCCACGGCCGCCATCGCTCGGTCCAATGCCTCCACGGCCGTCATCATCACCACGGGCAGTGTGGGGTGGGTGGTACGTAGTTGACGGAGCACATCAAATCCGTCCAACTCGGGTAGTGCAATGTCGAGCAAGATCCCATCGACCGGCTTTTCGTCCAGAGTTCGTAGTGCCGTACGTCCATCGGGCGCGGTAGAGACTTGAAAGCCGTCCGATTCCAGGCGATCACGCAAAAGATCGCAAATGTCGTGGTCGTCGTCCACCACCAAGAGCCTTGCGTAGTTGGTGGGCAATCGGACGGCAGCGGTGTTGTCCTGCGGGTGCAGAGGCAGGGTGAAGGAAAATTGCGTACCCTCATGCAGCGTGCTCTGAACCGAAATACTGCCGCCGTGCAGATCGACTAAGTCTTTGACGATTGCCAGCCCGAGTCCCAGGCCCTTCGTCTGGCTCCGCTCGTGCTGTTGCACACGAAAAAATGGATCAAACAATTTTGGAAGCGCGTCGGCAGGAATGCCCTGACCGGTGTCACGAACCACGATTCGAGCCATCTCTTGGTCAGGAACCGACAAGTCGACTGAAATGGTCGCCCCCTCAGGGGTGTACTTGATAGCATTATCGATCAGGTTCGTCAAAATCTGGCTGAGCCGGTCGTAGTCCGCCCACACCCGCAGCAATGGATCGTGGCTCTGGAGGTCCACTTGCAGATGTTTGGCCTTGGCGAGGGGGCGTAATTGTTCGATCACTTCCGTGACCACGGTCGGCAGCACGACATAGTCGAAAGAAAGCACCATCTTCCCCGCTTCCACACGTGACAAGTCGAGCAGATCGGTGATCATGCGGGCCAGCCTGGTGCCGTTGGCTTTAATGCGAGTGAGATACTGTTCCTGCTTCATGTTCAGCGATCCGACGAGACCCTCGATCATATTGTCGGCGAACCCCACAATGCTGGTGAGCGGGGTTCGTAATTCGTGAGAGACGTGCGCCAGGAACTGAGACTTGAGGCGGTCTAGTTGTTTCAAGCGTGCATTGGCGGCTTCCAATTCCGCGGTGCGCTCCTGCACCCGGGCCTCCAAGCCGGCGTTCAATGATTCGATCTCACGGTAGGCTTGGGCATTGTCCAGGGCGATGGCGACTTGGCTGGCGAGAGTCACCAACACGTCGAGATCGTCTTGCGTGAGCGCCTGGTCGTGCGTACGGTCCACGGATAGCGAGCCGATGACGGCATCTTGGGTTTTGAGGGGCACGGTGATGAATGACTTCACATGGGCCATGGAGACCAATTTTTGATTGAATGGATGCAGGTGATCAAAAATATCGTGAATATTGTTGGTCAGCACCGGCTCGCCCAGTAACAAGACTTTCCCTTCCACGCTGTCTGGATTGGACACCGGTACCTCTTGGGTACGCACAAAATCCGCCACCTCTTGCGGCACCCCTCGGACTCGAAAGTCATGCGACACCTGTCGAGCGCGATCAAATTGGGCGATCATGGCGCGGTCGTAGTGCAGCTCGCGCACGATCGTATCCAGAACCTTGGTGAGCAGCTCTTCCCGATCGAACGTGGAACTGAACAGCAGTCCGGCGCGGTGGAGCGTCGTCAGATCGTTCACTTTTCGGCGTAGGGTAACAGCCGTGCTCTGTTGTTCGAGGTAGGCCTCGCGTAACTCTTCATGGCGCGCATCGACGGCCTGCTCCTGATCCTTGATCAAGCGTTGCAATGGTTTGGCCGCCTGCCGCATCTGGACGGTGATCATCCACCAGAGGAGCGAGGCCGGCACCGCGGCCAGGCCCAAGGCCTCTACGGTCGGCATGTCCGGCCAGCGAAGATGCAGGTAGGTAAACGTGCCTCCCGCCACGAGCACCCAAATAGCCAGCGGCACAGAACTGCGGATTTGCGGCGACCAGGTAAATTCCCACTCGCAGTACGGATCGCCCAGTGCCGTGCAGGCGAGATCCCTGACCGTGGCGGCCGGCGTCCCGTGCAGTTGCGTCTGGACCCGCGCGATGCTGCTCTTGCAGGAGAGGCAGATCACATCGACGCAGCGCTTGCGGTAAGGACCGAATTGAGCCAGTGCTCGATCGGTAAAGGTCATCCGCAGCACTGCTGAACGTGAAGTGACTCGGCCGACCTCGAATTCCAGCACCCCCCGGACATACTTGCCGCCGAGATATGGCCACATCTTGTAGAGTTGTTGAGTCGAGAAAGGTCGGGCCAGAATTTGGATGAGGGGCGGGACCTTTTTTTTCGTTCCCACATTCACGTGAAACTGAGGATCGCCGGACAGCTGCTCGCAAAACTCTCTGAGGTAGCAGACGAATTCATACGCATAGCTGTTCCATGGATTTCGCAGGAAGTCAGGGGTCACATGGTAGGTCCTGTCCGGTAGACGGTCGTTCAATAGCCGGCAGAGGCGGTCCATGGCCTGCTGTGCGGCCTCGGCACCGGCGGTGTGAGTGAGGTAATCGCACATGTAGTCGACGTTCGACTGGACGACCACACCGGTGATGTCGCAGATCTTTTCGCCTCGATCATCGAGGCCAAACGGGCGAAATTCCATGAACGGTCGTTCGAGGATGCTGTGGTCTTTGGGCAGGAGGTCAGTCATAGGCGGTCCGCCCGATCTGAAGCGTCTCTTCAATAAGGAAGCCTGCGCTGGACATATGGCCCGCGGAATTCAGCGGGCGGCCCCTCCGCACCCGTATCGCATTGTCCGACTCCGCGGAGGTCGGGTATTCCCGCATCACAGGATGGTCACTCGTTAGTCGAGATCTCGGCAAGCCGGTGCGTCTCGTATGACGGAACGTTCGAGGTCACAGGTCTTTAGGTATTCGATAATGGCCCAGCGATCGGCGACCGGCAATTCACATCCTAACGTGCCGGCGCCCTTCGCCGCAGGCCCACAATCCGATCCCTTGAATTCGTGCCCCGCCATGCTGTTGCCTGGAAGTTGCGTTTTGAATTCAAATCCTCCCAATGGATCGCGGAAGGTCGGAGACCCATTGCATTCCGAGACGATAAATCCGACCTTCACCGGATCGAACTCCATATTGGGACTGAGATAGAAACAGCCAGGCCGATCCTTGGCCGGGGAGAGCAATGCATAGAGAGTGGGAACCGAGCCATTATGAAGAAATGGAGCGGTGGCCCACACGGCCAGATGCGGGCGGGCTATATATCGCGGATCGTCTCTCCACTTGTTGGTGAGATGATGATATTCGGGATCGTCCCCCGCACCGTTCTGTGTCATCAATTCCGTGGTCACCCATTCAGATGCATCCTTCGCCGATATCCGGCCTCGTCCAAGACGTGTGAGATCGACCGTTCGGTTGGCAAAGTTCTCCAGGTAGAGGCTGTCGGTGCCAACTTCTTTCTGAGGGATCAGGTGGACATTCAGGCTCGGTCCGTTTGGATGTGGATTCTGGATGCGGTCGGCGACATGGCAGTGAGCACAGAGGTTTGGAAGTCCCTTCTCTTTATTGCCGTGGTAGAGATCTTTTCCTCGTACGGCCAGCTCTCGATTGATGGCAGGAAAGGCGCTCGGCCATCTGGGCGGGTGCAACCGTCTGGCGATATCTTCCAGTGTTTTTAAGGCGGCAACATCGACCGACGATTGAAATATTTCGCTCTTCTCCGAAGGAGTTTGCGAGGAGGTTTTCGTCCAGGCGAAGAGTGTGGCATTCACACCAATGACCTGGGCGATATTTCTGGCGAGTGGGTGTTGGATCGAGCCTGCCCACTGAACCCAGTCATATTCCCACACTCCCCACAGCGGTGGAAGCTCACCGGTGCATTGGCGGGCCTGAGGTTGTCTGGATTGAGGGGAGCGAAGACTGCATTGCCGCCACGACCGAGCGCGTCGAACCGCCCTGGGCCCCACAGTGCCGGCGAAGCATCTTTTCCTCCCCGAGTGAGGAGATCCTTCATGACCTCGGCGAGCTGGTTGGCGAGGTCGCCGAGGTTCTTCTGTGTCACTTCCTGCCCGCGGCGTTGGAGCACACGAGTGGCGAAGGGCACGAACTTATCGGGCGACTTCAACTCGCCCAGATTTTCGAGCAGGATTTGCAGGAAGCGCTGATTGTATTGGAGTGAGGGACCGCCTTCGATACGAATCGGGTTGCCTTGGTAGGTGAATTGAGTGGTGTGGCAAAATGCGCAGGTCAGACCGACCTGCGGCTCTAAGACGTTCGGCCCTTCGGTTTTCGAAAATCCAATCGGAAGTTTGTCCGGATGGGCCGGGTCGGCAAGGATGCCGGTTCGAGCAAAGCTATTCTTCAGCGGTTCGTTTTCAAGAACGATGAACCAGTCATAGGGAATCAATTGTGTGCCTGCCGATGTATGGTACCACCCCTGTCGGTCTTGCTCCGTCCAGCCCTGAATGAGGGGAGGCTTCCGATCCTGCGAAATGGGCAGGTCGACAGCCTGGCAATGAACGGTCGACCAGGCACAGAGCAGTACTGCCAATGCCAGGACGCGTTGGATGTCAAAGGGCATGGCTCATCTCCTTGTGGTAGGGCGAGACAATTCCGGCAGTCCAAGCAGGGTGTTCTGCCAGCGATGGAGTGTGAACAAGACGGTCATACGTATGTCTCAGACCGATCTGGAATGGTATGGAGGAAAGAAGCAGCGCTCCACCATATCGTGAGAGAAGCAACCCATATGCCATATGCGCGGAGGAAGGGTACCTGGATCAGAATGCGAATGCCATTATTTTTTAGTGACAGAGGCCGCTGGGCCGATCAGGTCTTCCGGTAAATGCGTGCATTTACCGGACATGTGAGCAGTTCTAAGTGGTGGAACTCGATATCTGGAGAGGGGCGCGTGGGTGAGCGGGAAAAAAGAGACTCCGCGGGAGATGTCGGCTATTGATGCAGATGCTTCATCGCGGCAGCGCAGAGGATAATGAAAAATCCCATCCACAGCGCTGCGCGTTGAAAGGGGATCGATTCGTAATGTTCGCCTTCCTCTTCCTCGTCCTGGTCGGCTTTGAAAATGACGGTGTAGAGGAACAACGTGAGCAGGCCCAGGACCAAGATGAGTTTAATGCACAAAATCCAGAGATATTTGGGATGGTGCTGTAAGGCCTGGCCGGTCTGGGATGTGAAGATTTGATTGACGTAGTGTAGGTTGATGCCGCCGGTGAACAGCAGGACGACCAACAGAACCCCCGCCACGCGCTTATAGTGTTTGTAGAAGGCGTCGGTGATCGGGCGGACATATTCTTTTGGAAGGGCGGCTTCTCGAAGCCCTGGCTTGACGGCCATCACGAGGAACGCGAGCCCGCCGATCCAGATGACGGCCGACAGGAGATGGAACCAATGATTGACGATTGGAATCAGCTGATTCAGGTCGAGGAAGATGCTTTGTACGGAATCCATTATAGATTGGTCAGGGGCGAACAGCGAACGCAGCTAGAGGCTACTGTAGGCAGTGCGTCTCGCCCGGTTTCCTAGTCCTTCCCTCGCATATCGAAATTGAAGACCGGCGCATCGTTCCCGAAGCGTTTTTTTCGGAGTTCTTCCATCAACTCCACGGTCACGAGCGCGATTCCGTGTTCTCGAGCGTGGCGTTCCACGCCCTTCTTGACCATGGCGCGAAGGAAGTACGGAATTCGGCTGAGGCGGAGATCAGACGCCTCGTCCCACGCGATATCGGTTTCTTCCGGCGTGTTGAAGGCGACCTTAATCTTTTCGCCACCCTTGGGCGTGTACAGGCACCATTGGTCTTCGTCAAGCCAATCCCCATGATCCACGTAGGGTCGAGCCCGACACCCACCGCAGATATCCGTGTATTCGCAATCGCCGCACTTGCCCTTGAGTTGCGGGTAGCGAAAAGAATTGAAGACATCCGACTTTTCCCAGAGATCGACAAAGCTTGTCTCGCGGACATTCCCGGCCGAGAGCGGCATGTAGGGACAAGGCGTCAGCTCTCCGTTGGGCGTAACTCGCGCGTAATTCGTACCGGCTAGACAGCCGCCGCCCATGTATCCGGTCGCTTTGGTCAGGGGGGAATTGGGATCTTTTTCGTAGGCCAGTCGCTTGAAATGCGGCGCGCAGCGGGCCCGCACTAACATGTCCTTGTATTGATCCTGGCAATCGACGAGATAACCCAGGACCTCTTCGTATTGCTGTGGCGTAATATCGGTCAGTTCCTCGCCCCGTCCGGTGCAGACCATGAAAAAGACATTGAGCACCCGTGCGCCGAGGGTATGGGCCCACTCCACCACCGCCGGCAGCTCCTGATAGTTCATGGGCTGTGCGCTGAAGTGCACTTGGAATTGGAGGCCATTACGCTTGCAGGCCTCAATACCTGCCAGGGCGCTATCAAATGCCCCGGGAACACCGCGAAACTTGTCGTGCTTCTCCGGATCAAGCGAGTCGATGCTGATCCCCATGCCCATCACGCCGATTTCGACCAGCGTTTTGGCCATGCGGTCGTTGATCAACATGCCATTGGTGCCGAACACGACGATGAATCCGAGCTTCACCGCATGCCGAGCGATGTCCAGGATGTCAGGGCGCACGAGCGGTTCGCCGCCGGTGATCACCAGCAGACAGCCTTTGTTCACTTCGGCGATTTGATCGATGAGGCGGAAGCATTCTTCCGTGCTGAGCTCATCCGACCCACCGCCGGCTTTCGTGGTGGCATCGAGGTAGCACTGGTCGCACTTGAGGTTGCACCGTTTGGTGAGATTCAGCGCAACAAGATAAGGCTTGAAGTCATCGACGGTCCGACCATCGTTCGGTGCCGCCGACGGAGAGGTCGGCGAAATGAACTGCGAGATTTGTTGCTGGAGTGATTCGAGTTTGTCTCCGAGGAACGGGAAATTGAGGACCGGCAATGACTTTCCCATTAGTGGCTCGCCCCGGCCTTGCTGGGTGAACCGGTCAGATTGGCAATCATGTCTTTCAGATTGCCGGTCTTCATCGCATCGGCCATGTAGCCCTTGGCCTGCTCGATCCCCTCGGTCGCCACTTCCAACGTAATGACGGTGGTGCCGATCTTGTCCGCGTGTTTCTCGATCAGGGCTTTTGTGCATTCACGCATGAACCCTTCCGGCGCCCGATCCAACCGAGCTTGCGCGTCCGGAGTCCAGGCATAAGGCGACACAGTTTCCTGAGGAGCCTGTGCTGGTTCCACTCCGGTTCCATTCGGCGCATGGGCTTCGGTTCCGTTCGCTTCGGTTCCGGCGTCTGTCGGTTGAGGCGTCGTACCGGTTCCCTTATTCGCGAAGATCGGCGTGTAATCTTCGGATGCTGCTTCTTTGATCATGGGGCCGGCATACTCGAGCGTAATCGTGGTCATGCCGAGTTTGCGGGCGCTCTTTTCGATCTTGGCTTTGGCGCGTCGACGTTGGAATCCCGCCGGCACAGAGCGGATGGCTTCTTTCGCGTCCTTGGTCCACTGCATGGGCACATCGTCATAGGCCAAGTCGGTCTCGAGACCTCCCTCAGCTTTGGCTGCGGCCTCGAAGATGCTTTTGTCGACTTGTTTGAAGCGATTGCCTTCGGCGCTGCACACCGGGCATTTCACCGGTGTGTCGCCCTTTCCGATATACCCGCACCCGTCGCAGACAAAGTAGTTCTGGTTCATGCGATCAAGATAGGCCTGAGTGCCGGGACTGTTGACCGGCTTTTCCTCGACGACTTGGGTCATCATGTTGCTGAGCGTGGACCCCATGAGATCCTTCGCCACGTCTTCGTCGGCTTGCATCTTGTCGCGATCGATTCCGGCGGCATCCAGATTCCCCCCCAAAGCCCGCATGGCATCCATTGCCCCCTTGGGGAGAATGTGCCCGACTGCGGAATCGACGACCGTATTGCTGATGATGGTGTGCCCCTTCTCGATCGCGTACCGGTGAATCGCTGTTTTGGCCACACCCCGTGCGAAGATGGGGATCCGTTCCATGCGGCGCAAGGCTTCTTCGGTCCAGGCGATCGTATATTCCGCCTGCGTATCGATCGGCGGCACATACTTGCGATTTGAGACCAGAATGTTGCACGAAGCCGCCCGTAGCAGGTTTTCCGTGTTGCTGCCGATGTCCATATCCTCGTCGCTGTGGACGCCGATTCGACCGACGATGAGCAGCCAGGGGTTTTCTTTCCGCACGTATTGAATGATTTTCTCAAAAGCTTTTCCGTCCAGCAGGGTCGTTTTCACATCAGTCTGTTCAGCCTGGGCAATTTCCCGTGAAATATCCAGGTGGGACTGGTAGATCTTCGCGAGTCCGCTGTCGATGACTTCCTCGTGCAGCTTTTCCTGTTCCTTGAACCGAAAGACCTTGCCGGCCTCCTCATTGAGGACGCCGGAAATGCTGTGAAACGCCGCATAGTGGAAGTAGGGATCGAAGGCCGAAATCGCCTCCACCGGCACATTGAAGGCTTTGCCGAGCGCCAGGCCCGTCATGAGTCCTCCGAAGGAGTAGGGGCTTCCGTCCACGGCGACGACGATCTTACCGCTGCCCACCGGAGTCGGCTGCTTGATGATCAACATGTCGGAGTTGCGAACGCGTCGGAGTACTCGCTCGGTGTTGCTGCCGATCACGCTGTCCTTGACCGCGCCGACTCCCAAGGCTCCCATGATCACGAGATCGTAGGCATTGGTATTGATATCCTCGGCCAGCACTTTCCAGTTGCGCCCTTCCAAGGAGCGGCGTTCTACGGGCAGGTTCGCCTCGGTGCATTTCTTATCGACATAATCGAGGTAAGAGTCGGTGATGATCTGGAGCCCGCGGGTAATCAATGAATCATGAATTTGGCGCTGCCGATCGAGTTCCTTCTCGTCGTGGTATTCCTCAGGAAGGCCGGCTTCCATCTGCTTGAATCGTTTGTCGTGCATCTTGGCCGCATAGACGTGGCTGCCGACGATCTTGGAACCATAGGTTTTAGCCAACTCAACGCCGACATCAACGGCTGTATTGGAATGGTCGGAATTATCGACCGGAATATAGATGGTCTTGTACATTGACAACGCCTCCTAGGCAAACACTCTACAGGGGGATGAGATCAGATAACCGCCAAGAATTCAAACGGTTGAATGGGACTTTACCCCAAAAGAAGCGGCATGATAGCACCGTGCTCTCGGGGAATGCAAGCAAACCGGGGGGTGAGCAAGGGCCTGTGAATATCGTCTAACTCATTGGACTCACAGCTGTCTTTTCCGTTGCCGCGGCTGGCGGATGAGCAGGGCGACGCGACCGGATGATGTCCTCTAAATTCAGCAGGGCTTCCCGTCCGGAATTGTGTTCGATGCCCCGAATCAGATTCGCGTCGGCATAGTGGGCCGTATCGGGCGCGGGGTCAAGGGAGGGAGTTTGGGACAATGACCCAGTCCAAGGGCGCGGGTCGCGGCTGCCTTGCTTCTGCTCCCAGGCGGCGAGGCAGGCCTTGGCGATGATCTTGTTGAGCGGCGCCGGGTTATAAAGGAGTTTGCGGATGCTCGTCGGCGTTAGCATAAGGGGGTTGTACCCAGCCGAGAGGTAGCCTTCTTCCAGCAGCCGGTGTTCAAGGTCCGTGTTGGGTTGGATGCCCAGGAAGAACATCAAGGGGAAGACCCGCTCCTCACCCAAGATGGCCGCGACTTTTTTGTAGGACTCGACACTTTGGAGCAGGCTTTCTTCCGTCTCCTTCGGGGAGTTCAGTGAGTAATTAAGGATCACCTTGCCCTTGAAGCCGGCTTCGGCCAGATAGCGGCACCCGTCGTAGAGTCGTTCGAGTTTGAATCCCATATGAAGGTTATTCAGCACTTCTTGCGAGCCCGAGGTAATGGCCACTTCCAAATCACCGACACCGGATCGCACCATCAGCTTGGCCAATTCCGGGGTGATCAGCGAGGTCCGGATGTACCCCGACCATTCGATGTTCAGCTTTTCGCTCAGAATGCGTTCGAGGATCTCCGTGCACTGCGGGTACGCTTCCTTTCCGGTAATGAACTGGGCATCCGTAAACCAGAAGCGGCGGGCGCCCCACTGATGATAGTGCTGGGAAATATCCTTCACGACCATTTCTGGCGGACGATACCGCACGCGTTTCCCTTCAATGTAGGGATAGAGGCAGAAAGCGCAATCGTAGGGACAGCCGCGTTTGGTTTGGACGCCGATCGATTCGTCCATATAAGAGGCGTGCTGAGGAAAAATGGATGTCAGGTAGGGCAGGTCGACCGTTAGGGCGTCGAGGAGCGCTGGTGAGCCCTGATTACCCTTGCGTATCTGCTGCCCTTCGCGAATGATATAGCGCTCATTGGCGAGCGATTCGCCGTTAATGACCTTGAGGATCGCGTCTTCCCCCTCGCCCAGAATGCCGATGGTCCCTTCAGGAAGTCTCTCGATCAACTGGTCGGCAAAGGCCGTAAACGCTCCGCCGCCGATCATGATCTGGCTCTGGGGGAATTCCTTGCGGATCAACCAGGGATAGGACAGGTTTGCGCGAATGTGGCTGTAGTAGCGGTATAGCTGCTTCAGGCCGGCGAATGAGGCCATGACACGCTTGATCGGATTACCGGCAAAATAGAAGTTGAACGCATGCTCCAGCGAAGCATCCCCTTCATGGGGGGAGAAAATCTGGATATCCCGCCACGAAAAACAGACGAGGTCCGGTTTGAAGTCGAGCGCGGCGTCTCGGATCGCCTGCGTACGCTGCGATTCCGGAAACAGTGACAGGTCGAGGATGCGTTGCCGAACCTCCGGCTTCCGGCGATGGATGAAATCCGCCAGATAGGTCACGCCGATCGGGTAGACCTTCTTACAGGGGAGGAAGATGTAGAGAATAGATGTCATGAGTGTTCAATCGGTGAACTGATGTGACACATCCTACGGCATCGCCGGTGCTGCACGTTTAAGAGATTGAGCATGGTTACTTCGTCGCGACGTGGATCGCGACGATGCCGCCGGTGAGGTTTCGATACTCCACCTGGTGAAATCCGGCCTCGCGTAACAGGGCCGCCAGACGTTCCTGGTCGGGAAACGTGCGAATGGAGGCGGGGAGGTATTCATAGACTCCCGTCCGATCGCGTGCCACCTTTGTGCCGATCCAGGGAAGGAGCCGAAAAGAATACCAATCGTATAGACTCCGCAGCCAGCCGTACGCAGGCCGTGAGAACTCCAAACAAATAAAGCGGCCTCCAGGTCGCATCACCCGTCGGATTTCCGTGAAGGCCTGCGTCAGGTTCCCCACGTTCCGCATGCAGAAGCCGGTCGTCACGGCATGGAAGGTGTCGTCTGGAAAGCCCAACTGCTCGGCATTGGCCTGGAGGCAGGTAATGCGTTCACGCAGGCCGCGCCCTGCGACCTTTCTCAACCCTTCCGCCAGCATGGCATGGTTGAGATCAGACGCCACGACATGACCATGTTCCCCCATCTTGGGTTCAATCAAGAGCGCGAGATCTGCCGTGCCAGCTCCAATGTCAAGCGCCCGCCCGTTCGTCACGGGGGGCACGTAGGAGGCGGTGATGCGTTTCCAGCGGTGGTGGAGGCCAAAGCTCAGGAGGGTATTGTTGAGATCGTAGCAGCCAGCGATTGCAGTGAACATCCGCTGCACCGCTTGCTCGCGAGCCTGTCCCGACCAGGTCGACACGGCTTGCGCCGGCTCTTCGGGACTTCCCGTCACTGACGATTTCTCCACCCCTACCATTCGAGGGTGGTAGCACCCGCTTTTGACCTTTGTCAAGATCGTGGATGCTCGTGCCGACTGGGTGGCAATGGAGGTGGGGTGCATATTGTGGGGTAGGCGGTCCTGTTTAAAGATTGA
>JBDTWG010000059.1:0-14056 GCA_040006855.1 Nitrospira sp. | reverse complement strand
CGCCCATGACCAGAATGACCACAATGCTCTGATTCTAAAGATCTGTCGCCGATCGTAAGGTCCCTGATGACAGGCTTCCCTCCGCGTCAATCCTCAAGGAAGAGACGTGTCCCTCGTATCGGTGGCCAGATGCGCGATGACGATGTTGGCATCACTGATTGGATCGACCGTAAACGGCGCGGCCTGCCGTTGGGTCACGGCCGTGCTCAGTCGCTCGGCCGCCTGCCGGACAGAAAGGGGAAGGGCCGTATCCTGCTGAATCCGCCGCAGATGGTCCATCACATCTCCGCGCCCAGGTGGCTTAGCCGAACGCGCCAGCCACGATTCCGCAGCGAGGGCGACCGCTCTCCGAGCACAGACCCGCGCCTTGCCCTCGTTACCGGCTTTCCAGGCCACGTCAGCCGCGCTGAGTTCTTGATCAATCAATGCGGTGCAAGACATAAAAGAAATACGCTACTTGGGTTCGGTCGGGCCTGTCAATAACGGAGCGTCCTAGACCTCACGGGGTGAGCACCCGGAGGGCACGCGCATCATTTCCTCCACGCACAAGGAGAGCGGTTCTGTAGGTTCAGTACTCCTGCTCCACATCTGACCGTACAGGGGATGCGCATCTACAAATAGCGTACTAGGAGGAAAGCCCCACAGGGGAATCATTCCCTGGCTTCTCAGGGAAATCCCTATTCCTCTCGGGCAAGAGGCCAGGCATAGTCTGCGCGTGAATTCCTACGCATACTCCTTTCTGGGGCCTCGTCAGCGTAGAAGAGATTTCCAAAGGTTCAGACAGATTATGACCACGCATCAACTCCGCAAATCCAGTATGTACAGGTTCCATGATTCGGGACGCAGTGACCGAAAGTTTCTCATGGTCGCATTGGCTTTTGCCCTCATCTTGATGGCAGTACTCTCCGGTCTGGTATTTGAATTCCTCCACGCCGGCACCAGATAGTCGCGGCACACGATCCTTCGTACGGCTCCTTCGCCATGTGCCATCGCACTACGCGACGCGACTGTGCCCGTCACCTCAGAATGCCTGTGCGGAAGACCTCCCGCGCGATCATCGCCGTCGACCATTGTTCCCCCGCCACGCTTCGGCTATCATCGCCCCAGCCCGTCGACAACTCTTGATGGGCGCGCAAGAAAGCACCCTGAGACGTCGGTCTCGGACCATATGACTTGGATCGTCTATATCCTGGAATGCACCGACGGCAGTCTCTACACGGGGATCACGAATGATTTAGAGCGGCGCGTGAAAGCCCATACGACCGGCAAAGGCGCGAAATACACCAAACGCCGTGGACCTTTCACGGTACGGTACACCGAACATCACGACAGCAAGAGTGCCGCCTTGCAACGCGAAGCTGCGATCAAGTCACTCGATCGGCCGGCGAAGGTGGCGCTCATCTCAACAGGTTCATAGGAAGCATGGAAACCCCGTTGGCCTGGCCTCCCTCGTTTCACATCGCCGACGTGTGACAGATTCTTCCCGATGGAATCTGAGTGTGGTGTTCGCGCCGCAACGAGAGAGAGCCTGCAGCACCACTGCTTCTTCGCCTCTCATCCCTTCTTTGCAACCTTCTTTGTAGCCTTGGGCTTTTTCTTCTCTGTCCCACCCAGCACGATCACCGGCTTCGCGGGTGAGAAAGCATCTTCGATACGGCTCTTCCCATTGGTCGTGAGGATGACGAGGCCCTGGTGGTCCTCAATGCATTGCAGGAGATAGGGCACCTCAGCATTCGCATAATGATCATGGGCATCGTGAACCTGGGTGCGCTTCCCAAACAACGCGTCGGCTTCGTCAAAGAAGAGGATCGATCCGTGTCGGTTGGCCATGTCGAAGACACGGTTCAAATTCTTCTCGGTTTCACCCATGTGTTTGCTGACGACCGCCGACAGGTCCACACTGGCCAGGTCCAATTGCAGCTCCGCAGCCAACACTTCGGCAGCCTTTTGTCGACGAAGCGCGGTGGCCCCGGACAGCACGATGACTGCCCCGGAGGGCTCGGTGGAACGGGCCTTTTTCGTTCGACGCGCAGGCGCAACCTTTTTCTTCTTCACCGGAGCTTTCGTTCCCCGCCGACTACCTGCTGTACCTGCCATGCCTGCCTCCCTCATCCGGTTCTTCGATGACCTGACCGCCTGACGACTATGCACCATGAAGGAGAGCGCGCCATGATCTCTCCCTGTCCAGAGACGGAGTATACCTCGTTACTCTCCAGGCTTGTGTACTTCTTGTTCATTCAGTAAGGAGGAGAGGCAGCAACCAGGCCGGTGGCAGGCTGTTTTAGAGACGTTTCGCTGCTGCTCGCCCTAAGTCTTCCAGGATCTTCAGCGCGCTGGACCGATCGCGTTTCGCCAACTGAGTCGACATCAAGGTCAACTGGAGACTTTTGCGTTGAGCGACGAGGATTGCGCTGTCTGTCAAAAATCCTTTCTTCTCGTCCGCCGTCTCCACAATTGCCCTCGCCTCGTCCCCCACATCCTTGACGATCTCGTAGCGGACATTCTGTTCCGCACCCGGCTTCAAGGGATCGAGAAACATCAGCGACATGCCCCGAATCTCATTTTCAATAGTGCCCTGTGTGCCCTTGTACACCTGGACAGCAAAACGGCCTCCAGGGTGATCCCACAGGCACGAGATGACGCCATGTTCTTCCAGACTGTGATCGACCTTCCCCGCCTTCGCGTCGGGAAACGCCTTGCGGACCTCAGCATCGGTCAGCAGCTTACAGGGATCCACCGCCGGCGCGCTGCTGTTCTTAGTCAGCATGACCGATGACTCGACGGTCGCATAAGTGGAAAGACCCAGTGTGAGGACGATCCCCAGCACCGAGGAACACAATCGGCGCGTCACGCGCATAGTAAGCCTCTCAAGGAATTGTCTGCGAAATGAATCCATTGCGAGAACAGGATGAGGAAAATCACTCGCGCAATATCGATGCGTCTCCAGGGCCTTACCTGGTTAGTGTCCCATTGCGCGGAACGTTCTTACCCGCCCAACCCTCGATCGCGCCGAGACGCGACCTTTACCCATGCGAGGGCCTTCTAGGCCGCGCCTTGCGCGAGGTGCGCGACGCGATGAATAAAGAGCGTCATGTTTGCGCACGCCGGCGAGATGGTGAGCCGGCCGTGTCTTTTCAGTGACCAGGCAGGCCCCTCTTCTACGTTTCCATCATCTCCAACCGCGCATCAAACTCATGACCGCAAGCGGTGCAGCGAATGCAGTCCGATTCGACCGTGAGTTCGTCCGCGCGAATCCCCATGCCGCCGCAATCGGGACAACGGGCAAGATGAACCCTCTGATTATCGACCGTCTCGAATTGCACGCCATGCAGACAGTAGACCGGCTTTCCATCGAGCTGCCATGGTTTGCCGGCGTTGTCGAGCACCGGCACGGCGATATAGTGATGCTTCACATACTCGTCCAGCGCCTGACGGTTCGCAAATCCATCCTGTATCAGTTTGCCGCTGACGGCCTCATGGAGTGCTAGCCCCTTCACGATCGCCTTGGTCGGACCCATGCGCAACCTCCTCTTGTATGGAATGCTGAAAACGTCCGCCAGCGTCGTTCTCGCATCGCTCGGACCCTCAACGTACCCAGCGGGTACGCCTCGGCCCCTCGTTCGCTGCGGCCTTGCTGGACGGCCTTTTTGAGCATCCCGATGAACGGCCTTTTGAGCATCCCATAGTGACATTCACACTATTCGGCTAGACCACGCCTGAGTAGTACCGCAAAATATTGGATACCGAGATCACTCCGATGATGGAGCCATCTTGCGTCACAGCCAGGTGCCGGGTCGCTTCGTCCTTCATCATGCGCACAGCCTCGATGATGGGCCGATCTCCGGCAATCGCCACCACCGGTCTGCGCATGCAAACCTTGACGGCGGTATCGGTATTCAAACCATTGGCGACGACGGCGCGCGCGAGGATAGCATCGGTGATGAAGCCGACATAGGCCTGATTGTCCGTCAAAAGCAACGACCCCAGCTTGTGCTGCTCCATCAACATGCCGGCCTCGCGCAGGCTGGCATCCTGAGACAGGCTGCGGATGTCGGCAGACATATGTTCAGCGACCTGAGGACCGATCAGCGCCTGCCGGCTGGCCAGGGATTGCTTCGGCTCAGCGGCCCGACGCGCTTCCAACTCTGCAATACAGCTTTCCAACACACGGCTGCGTTGCAACAACCGTTGCCGCTGACTCTCCACACCGGCGTTTTCCGGCGCTTCGTCTGTCATGTTGACCAAGCCGGCCGCTTCCCCGAGTTCGGCATACTCATAGGCGTCCAACAACTCGGAGGTGTCTCCAAGCACGTCCGCGATCAGGTCTTCAGTTTCCTGATCGAACTCTTCCAAGTCTCGCCTGGGAATGCCTTTGCCTAAATAGGTGGCCAAGTCGGACAGTTGCTTGCGTAGACGCTCGATGCTGCGGTCGAGGGAAATCCTGGCTCGTTTGGGAGTCGCGCGTGTCGTAGACATGGCACCTCCTATATGTATGGGGCCGGACGGGATGCCCGATCTTACCCCTCTCGATAGGGCGAGGCAAGCGCCCGATTCAGAATTCCGCTCGCTTGACCTCGCCGATCCGCGGGCGCATGCTGCGCCTGATGCCGCATGTCATTCCACGGTCTTTGATTGAGCCGCACAATCCAGGACCGTGCGGCAGAGGAAACCACTGCGCGCTTCCTGCGGACGCCTCGTTCCCGCCCCCCTTCACGATGAGCCTGTGGCTCCTGTTGGTCTGTCTATTCTGCCTCTCGGCCGGCCCGGAACCGACCTGGGCACTCTCTCCCCCGACCTCGGCGCCCACGGACACTTCGGCCGGCACGCTCTCCGGTCATGAATTACTTCGCATCGGCGAGATCCACGACCACCAACGTCATTTTCTCGAAACGCTGACGTACTATCAGCTGGCGCTGTCCCGATTTCGCGAGAAGAAACAGCCGCGTGGCATCGCCACCGCGTTGGTGAAAATTGCGCGGGTCTATGAGCGCCAAGGCAAACTGCAGGAGGCCTACACCTCGCTCGAAGAGGCCCTCCCCGTCTTGGCTCGATCACCCGACAAAGCCGCCCATGCCGGCGCACTTCTGATCAAGGGCCGGGTGACCCTTCGACTGGGACAACGAGATGAAGCACATGACGCGCTCAGCCAAGCCATCACGCTCTTCAGGCGCGTGAAAGATTCGCGAGGGTGGAACGAGGCGCTGGTGCAGTTGGGACTGCTGCAGGTCGATGAAGGGCAAGCCGAAACAGGGCTGGCTTCGTTGGAACAAGCGAGGCAGGAGGCCCGGACCCGTCACGATGTGGAACACCAACTCGTGGCCATTCTCGCGTTGGGTGATGCCCACTGGCTATTGGATCACACGACCGATGCGCGCGCCGATTATGGCGAGGGTCTGCGGCTGGCTGAGGGGGAACACCACCTGCCGTTCGAAGCTAAGCTGCGACTTCGGCTCGCGCAGCTCGACAGCGCCGACGGGCAGCTGACCGAAGGCATTGCGTTAGGAAGGCGCGCGCTGTTGCTGTCACAGACCTTGCGCGACCAGGACGCCGAGGCCGCCGCCTGGTCGCTCCTGGCCGACCTCTATCGAAAGACGGAACGGGAACCTGAGGCGGAGGAAGCGGACAAGCGCGCGCTGGCGATTTATCGAACCAGAGAAATCGTCGTGCACGGCACCCGTTAGCAGGATGCTGCCATGCCCGCCAGTCTACCGGGCGGCTCTCGTCGCTCGCCCGGCGACCACCATCCCCACCAGCAGAAGTGTCGTCGACAGCAGGTAGGGCGCGCCCGGAAGATGCCAATCGGCCTGCGGCCCGATGAAGGCCGCAAATATTTGGGTAAACAGACTCGGGCCGATCAACCCGGCGATACCAGTCAGACTCGCAATCGCGCCCTGCAGTTGCCCTTGCTCGGACGGACTCACTCGGCGCGTCATGAAGACTTGGGCGGATGGCCCAGCCAGTCCCCAAAAGGCCATGACCGGAATACCCAGGCAATAGAGGGCCGGCGTGGGCGCAAGGCCATAAATGGCAAAGCCGGCCGCCCCGCAGAAAAACCCCGTGAGCATGGTGCGTCGCTCGCCTAATCGCGCCGTGATCGGCTTCACCAACGCGCCTTGAACGATCATGGCGCAGACGCCCACGGCCGCAAGCGTGAACCCCACGGCGGATGGCCCCCAGCCATAGCGATAGCCTAAGTACAACACGGCCACGCTGGGGAGCACCACATGCGCCAAGTTCATCAGAAAGTTGGCCGTCGCGAGCCCGAAGAGTTCATGGTGTGAACGAAGCAGCACGAGCGACCCGACCGGATTGGCCCTCCTCCATTTGAATGGGGCGCGTCTATCGAGGCCGAGCGATTCCGGCAACACGAAAAATCCGTAACAGGCATTGAGTAGACTGGTCGCCGCCGCCCCCCAAAATGGCCAGCGCGGATCAATGGCGCCCAAGAGCCCGCCCACCGCGGGACCCAATACAAAGCCCAACCCGAAAGCCGCGCCCATCATGCCGAACGCCCCGGCTCGTTTCTCGGGCGGGGTGACGTCGGCGATGTAGGCCCCGGCCGTGCTGAAACTCGACGAGGCGATGCCGGAAATCACGCGGCCCGCAAAGAGCCAGGCCAGGTTAGGAGCCAGCGCCATCAGAATGAAATCGAGACCGAGACCAACGTTGGAGAGGAGCACGACCGGCCGCCGACCGAAGTGATCGGACAGCGCACCCTGAATCGGCGAACAGACGAATTGCATCAGGGCCCAGGCTGTCCCCATGAGGCCATAGATCTCCGCCGCCTGCGCCGTGTTACCGCCGAGGAACTCCTCGACGAGCCGGGGCAGCACGGGGATGATGATCCCGAACGACAACATGTCGAGGACCACGGTGATGAGGATGAAGAAGACCGCCGCTTGACGCGGTCCCGCAGATACAGAAGGTTGACTCATGGGATAAGCCATCCTAGCAGGCCCACCGGGCCAGCGCACACAAAAAGCCCGGCACCTTCGTCGAGGATCGATGCGTCTCCTTCTGCGAACGAATTTCTGCTACCCTCCCGATCATGTCCGCCACGCTGCAGGCCTTCATCGCCATATTTTTTATCGGCGCTCTGCTTCGCTCATTCGCCCTGCTTGGGAAAATTCACGCGGAACGGCTCGCCTCGGTGGTGTTTTCGATCAGCTTACCCGCGACGATTCTCGTATCGTTGGATCGTATGACCTTCTCGCCCACGGCTTGGAAAGTCCCGCTGGCCGCCTGTCTGGTCACCCTCTCGATGCTGCTCTGCTCTTGGCAACTCGCACGGCTGCTCAAACTTCCCCGTGCCACGCAAGGCGGATTTCTGCTGGCTACCGGCTGTATCAATTCGGTGTACTTCGCCTATCCCGTCGTCCTTGCGACGCTGGGTGATCAGGGACTGGCGCAGGCCATACTCTTTGATCTTGGACAAACCACGCTGACTCTCACGCTGATCTACGGCCTCGCCGTGTGGCACGGAGCAGGCGCCTCAACCCCACGGTCGGTTCTGGTGCGCTTTGTCTCTTCTCCACCGCTCTGGGCGCTTTGCGGCAGCCTCACCCTCAGCGCCTTGGGTTTCCATCTTCCCGCTTGGCTGCGCGAGGGACTGATCCCTATTCATCTCACCACGACACCCCTGGCCAGTCTCGTGTTGGGTCTGTCGATTAGTTTCTCCATACTGCGCCGCACGCTGGCCCTCGCGTTGCTGGGTGTGGCGGTACGCATGGTCGGGGGGTTGCTGCTCGGTCTTGCGGTCGTATGGTTGTTGAACCTCGGCGGGATGGAACGGGCGGTTGTGGTGCTCGTCGCCGCCATGCCATCCGCCGTCACCGCCGTCATTTTTGCGACGGAAACCGGGCTGGATGAGGACCTGGTGACGTCGATCGTCGCGCTGTCGATTTGTGCGGGCGTGGGAATTATTCCCTGGCTGCCGCGCCTCTCTCTGCTGCTTCTGGGGTGATCGTCACTTGTTGAAGTAGAGGTAGGCTCCAACCGCCAGGAGCAGTGCGACCACGACCAGCCATCGAAGAACTCCTTCCCTTCCTTGCGTCTGTGAGACATTCAGCTGCTGGAGCAAGGCCGGCTGCGCGCGCAGATAGGCTTCAACGGAATCTTTGGACTCCTTCAACCCGATGTCGTGCTCCACACGCACAAGTTTGATCGCTTCGATCTTGTTCCCCTGGCGCAGGGCTTCGACCGCGGCCGCCGGGAGCTCGGCGGAAGGTGCCTGTTCATTTGTCATGGAACCTCCATATCATGCGTTCACTCTCCGTGGACACTCTGGCAGCGAGAAGTCCCTTGTCCGGGCATAGTATCGCCGCATCATGCCTTTTACGAGGCTACGCTCTACGGCCACATTCGACAAGGGGGCATTCCTATGGACTCGAGAATTGGGAGACGGTCAACGGAGACCAACCCTCACTGATCACGTGGAAAGGTAGCCTGGCACCCTCCTCACTTGTTGGAACACGAGACCGTAGAGCCCAAATCCGCTATAGTGCTTGGACTGTCCGATAAGCCTGGCATCTCGGCGTGGAGAGCACAGATCGACTTCGTTGAGGAGGGAAAGATGTCCGACCCACGCATCTTCTTCGCTGCCGAACGCACACTACTTGCCTGGGTCCGATCGGGACTCACGGTAATGGCGTTAGGTTTCGTGGTGGCCAGATTCGGACTGGTCGTGAGCCTGCTCGCGGGTGCGAACGCAGCTCCGGCCGGTCTCCATAATTCGCATCGAGTCGCCGAGGCGTTCGGCATCGCGCTCATGGCGATCGGTGCAGTGGCCGTGCTGGGCGCCTTGCACAATTATCGTGTGTTCGTCCGCTCCTTGCCTCCGGCCGATGTTCCCCTCCTTGCTCTCCCCTGGCTTACCTCATTCCTGGCATTGTCAATCGGCATTGTTGGGATACTCCTGACCGCCTACCTCGCGCTCCCTTAAGTAAGTCACGCCAGGTCGGTAGCGCACCACACTTGTGGGACCTACGTCACGCCTTGTGAGATTTTTGTGACGGTGAGAATTTGCCTAGTGCGGTCTATCGCATGACGAAGCGCGTTTCTCTGCTGTGATCTGTGTAAGAACCAGCCATTCGCTCGACTCTCACAGCTCGTCGGCCGCATCAGACGTGGTACAGCGCTTGCTTCTCTTGCACGTGAACACACAACTACGGAGGCCTCGTCATGCATGATCCAGCGCTGTGGGCGATTTGGTACCTTCTGCTGTTGATGCCTCCCGTCCTCCTCGTCGGCACCCTCATCTACGACCGGTTCGAACGGCGGCGACCCGCACGCCTGCGGAATCGAAAGTAGAGGACGACCCCACAACCGAAACTGGCTCGCCTTCCAGGATCTCGTATCCGTAAGCCGTCGCCCATGAAATGCGCCTGCCGCGTCAGCAACCACGAACTGCGGTACATCCATCGTGTCTGGTCTGGGATGATTCCACAGAACAGTTCGTCGAAGCCACGAGAGCCGGAACGACGGCATGAGGATCAGCTTGCAGCAGCTAGGTTCTCGAGCTGCCTATTTAAAAGAGACGAGCACCTGCTCCATGGAGCCTGGCAGAGCTTGCAGTTCAGTTCGATAAAAACCCGCGGCTTGGAACAGCTGCTCATATTCCTTCAACGTATACGCATCTCCTTCCGGAGTTGTCGCCAGCATGATCAAGCTAAATTCAGCGACCATGGGCGGCGTGACCCGATCGTCATTGGGCACGAACTCTAACGTGATCACACGGCCGCCCGGCGCGAGACACCGATGAAGCTTGCTGAGCAGCGTCTCACAGGTGGCCAGGGAGAAGTGGTGAAGAAAATTTGTCAGCAGCACCAGATCGTAGTCGGTTCCTAAATCCTGTTGAAACGCGTCACCGGCGATAATTTGGTAGCGGTCCTGCACGCCGGCCTGACGAGCAAACCCCTGCGCCACGGCGAGCACGTTCGGCCAATCAAGCGCCACAATCTCGGCACCCGGGCAACGTTTCGCGATTTCGATTCCGAACAGTCCATGCCCCGCCGCGATGTCCAACACTTTTTTCACCGCCGGCCGAATCTGCTGCACCAGCAGCGCAATCTCCTGCGCCGGTTTCGCCATGAGAGGAATCATGGACTTGGCAAATTCGACCCAGAGAGGATGTTCGGGGGCTACGGTCCCGGCCTCGCCTGAGACAGTCCCTCCCTTTTTGACAGCGTCGGTGAGATTCTGGAACGCCTCCGTAAACTTGGGCGCATGGAGAAAGCCCAACGCAGACCCTAGATAGGCAGGAGATTTTCGATCGAGAAAGAGCGCGGAATCGGGCGTGAGTCTGTACCGATTTCCTTCCTTGGTGATAAGCCCTTGGATAGTGAGATAGTCTGCCAGGATCCGGATGCCTCGCGCAGCCGCGCCGCAGCGTTCGGCGAGGACTGGAACGGTATCCTTGCCTTCCGCAATGGCGCTGAACAGCTCCAGATCGATAGCCGCCTTGAGTGCCTGGGAACGCTGATAGGCATTGGCCGTCTGAAAAAACAATTCGGGCGTGGGACCTCCGGCCTGGTTTTGATTCGGCATGGTCTGCATCTCCTTCTAGGGGCTGGTTGCCAGGGGGAAAAATCCAAGGCTACTCAAGAGAAGAAATGGAGTCAACTGAGTGGAGCTGCTGATGAGTGGAGTCTCACAAACCCTGCATCCACTGCTCGAGTTGCTCCAAAAACCCCCGCTGGCCCGCCTGCAGTTTGAGTCGCGCGATCGGCAGATCGAACCAGGCCCCGCGATCCACTTCGGGGAACTCCCGGGTCTTGCCGGATTTAGGCGGCCATTCCAGCGTGAAGGTATTGCTCGTCAGCGCGGCCGCATCCACGTCACCTTCCACCGCCCAGGCTGAGATGACTTTGCCGCTTGGCTGTTTCAACGCGGTCAGTGGATGAAAAGTTCCTTCGACTGTAAAGCCGGTTTCTTCATGGAACTCACGCTGGGCGACCGCAAACGGCTCTTCTCCGGCCTCGTACTCGCCCTTCGGGATCGACCAGGCGCCTGCATCTTTCTTGGCCCAGAACGGCCCACCGGGATGAACGAGAAAAACTTCGACCTCGTCGCTACGCAGTCGGTAAAGTAAGATCCCCGTGCTGAGTTTTTTCGTGCCCATCTTCCGCCTCACTGAAACAAGCAGCCCTGCACATGGGTGGGCGAACCGGATCTGACCGGATTACCCTGATTGGGCACTCCTCAAAGACCAGGTCTGTCGATTCTCTGCCGCCTGCTGGTCGAGCCGTGACGCGCGGTGGATGCGTCGCCGTCGCATCGCGCGAGGCGCAGACGGGTCCACAACCGAAAGGCCCAAGTCCAAAGTTGACCCCTTGCTCCCTAAAAATACCATTCTGAGCTGTCAGAAAGACGCTTAGGCGACCCACAATCGAGCGAGCGGCGGCGTGGCAGAGTCACACCACAAGGTCGCGAACGATCAACACCAGCAGGCAGCCTGGGTAAGGGTGCTGCCAGACTCACCCGCCATGAGGTCAGGACGGCCGAGAGGCGTTTCAGTCCTACAACATCAGGCATCCTTGTACAGTGGCGAGCAGGACAGCCTAGCGCATATCATACAATCCTTTTACGAGGTGCCGATGGACCTGCAACGTTGTTATAACGCCAGCGAGGATACCTTTCCCCTACCGCGACACATCAAGGAAGGCTATGGGCCATTTGGCTTTCCTGCTCCTGCCGACGCCCGTCGACCCTATATCAGTTCCAACTTTGTGATGGGGCTCGACGGCAGGGCCTCGTTTAGAGAGTTACACGGCCGTACCGATGGCAAGACCGTTTCGAGGAGCAGAGAAGATCGCTGGCTCATGGATTTTCTGCGAGCGCACCATGATGCACAGTTGATCGGGGCGAGCACACTCCGTGACGAACCAAACCCTGAGGGGCGTGGCTGGGACTATGGCATCGAGGATGAGGAATTGCGGATCTACCGGCAGGATACGCTCAGACTCGGCCGGCAGAAAGTCCTTGTTCTCAGCGGTTCAGGGAACCTTGATCTGACGCTTCGCCTCTTCGATTCTCCGCGGGTCGAACCGTGGATCATCACCGCCCGGGAGGGGCAGGAGAATCTTCAAACGCAGCTCAAGGCGCTAGGCCGAGAGGGAACGATTAAAAGCATCTCCGTGGGTGAAGGCACGCGGGTCGATCTCGCCGCCGCCGCACAACTGCTCCGGCAAGAACATGGCATCCGGACCATGCTCTGCGAAGGCGGACCCACTCTCTATGGAGAATTTCTCAGGAACCAGCTGATTGATGAGGACTTTCGAACGGTCTCTCTCCAGGTCCTGGGTGAATCGACCACCGCTGGGAGCGACCGACCGACGGCATACGGCCACGTGAGCTATACGCCGGAAACCGCTCCGTGGTTTCGATTGATAAGCCTTCACTATGCTCTGCCGTACCACGCCTTCTTGCGCCTTCGGTACGAGGGTCCCAGAACGTTTCAAGACTGAGTCAGCGGAGGGGGCACCCTCAACTCCTGCGTGAGGGGAAGCCTCCAACGGCGGCACAGTGCCTCCATCGCGGCATTTCCTGTCCGCCCGTTTCATCGGAAGCTTCCCTCCATGGTTCGAAATGTCGCGTTTACTTCTGAGAAGGCACGGTCGTCGTAGTCGTGGTGGTGGTCGAGGTGGAACTTGTTGGACTACTGGTTGTATCGAGGGGTTGATCCGTAGTCGGCCCACCTTTTTGATCACTGGCTCGATCACTGGTTTGTCCACTGGTTCGGCCACGGTTTTGATCACTGGTTTGGCTCGCGGCCTGGCCACCCTGCCCTCCAACCTTGACGACTCCCGGAACATTGAGCTCACCGGTTGTCCTGGCCGATTCCATCCTGAGGGTATACCGGAACGTGCCAGCATCTCGGAAGCAAACGCTGGCGGATTGGTTCGTGGCCAATTGGGCCGTATGGCTGGGTGTCATCCACCCACCAAAGTTATTGCTGCAGGACAACTGCTTGTCCGAGACTGGGTCGATAAACACTACTCGCACAGGCGCGGTCCTTTTGTTGACCCACCGAACTTCATCGCCCGTATTGACCACGATGTCGCCTGATGTTACGTCGTCGCCAATAATGATGTCCTTGACGTCCCCGGTCCTCGTCACCGTGGGGATGCCCTGACAACCCACTACGAACACTAACGCCACTCCTAAATATCGGATCGGGTTCATGGAAGTACCTCCTGGTTGCAGTGTGGAATTCATTGACTGAATGTCCATCGATCTTGCCTGCCGGTCACAAGATTCACGCTACGACCGTGATACCTCGGCTGGGACTTAGATGACGCGTTAAGTAAATTCAATAATACGCCCATCAAGGGATGCGAACATGATCAAAACAGCTCACTTTGAAGAATTGATGTATGGCAGGCAGCCTGGACTGCGTTCCCCTGCGACGTTCACCAGGCATAGGGGGACGCAACACGTCTCGATCTCATCTGGCGACAGCGGCTCCAGTGTCGGCATGAGATTGCGACCGGCGCGTGTGGAGCGGATCGCCGACCGATTACAGCGTTGTGGGTGCAGCTGCACCTTCCAACAGATTTCGACATGCTGATCCGGAAAGTTGCTTGGGAAACGGACCCCATCCGGCGCTTCAGCTGTCGGCTCTTAGGCTCCTCAGCCTATCCGACAGTATCGAATGGGATACGCGTTTTGTATCTACTCTGATACCCGCCTCAATATCATGCCCCTCGCTGTGTTGCGAACACAGGTCTAATCGATTGTTATTCCGCGCAGATGTGCTTGGTGGTTTGCATGGCGCAGACTTTGCTTTTCTCGACTGCTAGAAATGTGACACGAACACATGTGCCTGACATGACCCGTCGAGGAAAGAATGAACAGGAGGTCATGATGCATGCTGGCTCGTATAGACCTCAGATCCGTAACGCAGGAACAACAACCCGATGGCTCCTCGTCTGCATGATGGTTTCGTTTGGATGTGTCCCCCCGCCGCCTCACCAGTTCGTGCCCGGAGGGCCGCTCGGCGAAGCCGGACAAACCGTGCAGGGCCCTCGTCAAGCGAGCGACGAAGAAGTCCGTGCCA
>JBDTWG010000058.1:0-14122 GCA_040006855.1 Nitrospira sp. | reverse complement strand
GATCAATTGACTTTTGCACAGCCCGCCAGTATGCTTTTTCCCTTTCCAACAGAAGGAGTTGCAGTATGAAGGTGATTCTCCAAGAAACACTCGAAGGCGTGGGCGACCTCGGCGACCTTTTGGACGTCTCCAACGGGTTTGCCAGGAACTATCTCTTGCCTCGCAAGAAGGCCGTGGAAGCCAATGGCCGGAACATCAAAGAATTCGAACATGCCAAACGGGCCGCGGCTGAGAAGGCCAAGAAAGAAAAGCAGGACATCGAGGCGCATGGCAAAAAGATCTCAGCGGTTTCGCTGACCATCTCCGCGCAAGTCGGAAAAGACGACAAGATGTTCGGGTCTGTCACAGCGAAAGACATCGCGGAAGGACTGGCCGAGCAAGGGTTCACCGTGGATCGTCGCAAGATTCAGCTGGCCCAGCCCATCAAGGAGCTCGGGACCTTTGCCATCGCCATCAAGCTGCCGCGCGAAGTCACGGCCACCATCGCCGTCCATGTGGTGAAGAAACAAGAAGAGCCGGAAACCGCCGCAACGGCCTAGCCCGTCGAGCAATCATGCGTGGCAACCCAGACCAGATGCCACGCTCGGAGGAACCATGCAGGATGTGATCGGTTCGTTGGATGCGCTGAAATCGACCGACCCTGAGACGTACGAGGCCATTCAAGCCGAAGGACAGCGGCAGCGAGACAAGCTGCTGTTGATCGCGTCGGAAAACTTCGCCAGTCCAGCCGTCTTGGCCGCTCAAGGGAGCGTCATGACCAATAAGTACGCCGAGGGATATCCGGGCAAGCGCTATTACGGCGGCTGCCAGCATGTCGATACGGTCGAAACCCTCGCCATCGAACGTGCCAAGCAGATCTTCGGGGCGGAGCACGTCAACGTGCAACCTCATTCTGGTTCGCAAGCCAACATGGCCGCATATCTGGCAGTGCTCAAACCTGGTGATACGATTCTCGGTTTGGATTTGGCCCAAGGGGGACATCTGACCCACGGTAGTAAGGTGAATTTCTCCGGCATGATCTTTCGCGCTTTTTCGTATGGCGTCGATCGCCAGACCGAAACCATCGACTATGCGGCGGTCCGGAAGATTGCCGAAGAATGCCGTCCACGCATGTTGGTGGTCGGGGCCAGCGCCTACGCTCGCACCCTCGACTTCCCACAGTTCCAGGAGATCGCCAAGTCAGTCGGAGCCTATCTGCTGGTCGACATCGCGCATATTGCCGGACTGATTGCGGCGGGCCTGCACCCGAATCCCGTCCCCTACGCTGACTTTGTGACCACCACAACCCATAAGACCCTTCGTGGTCCTCGGGGGGGCGTCACCATGTGTAAGGCCGAACATGCCAAGGCCGTCGACAAAATCATTTTCCCCGGCCTGCAAGGCGGTCCCCTCATGCATGTGATTGCCGCCAAAGCGGTCGCGTTCAAGGAAGCGCTCTCTCCGTCGTTCAAACGGTATCAGCAACAAGTGATCGCCAACGCGCGTACCCTCGCTCAAGGACTCGTCGAGCGCGGTTATAAAATCGTGTCGGGGGGCACCGATACTCACTTGATGCTGGTGAATCTGACCAACAAAGGCATCACGGGCAAAGAAGCCGACGCTGCCTTGGACGCCGCCGGTATTATCGTCAACAAGAATGCCGTCCCCTACGATGAGAAACCGCCGGCCGTGGCTAGCGGTATCCGGATCGGTAGTCCCATCGTCTCGACTCGCGGCATGCGCGAGGCGGACATGCGTGAGATTGTGGCCCTCATTGATCGCGTGTTACAGCACCCTCAGGACCAACAGGTGCAGGCCGAAGTACGTGCGCAGGCAAAAATATTGTGCAACCGTTTCCCCATCTTTCATGCCTACGATTCGTCACCCGCTTAGGCAGGACGTTCGCCAGTGAAGTGCCCCTTCTGCGACGATGTCGAGGACAAGGTCGTCGATTCGCGGATGGCCAAGGAAGGTGAGGTCATCCGGCGGCGGCGCGAATGCTTATCGTGCAAACGCCGCTATACGACTTACGAACGTGTCGAAGAAACCATGCCCTCTGTGGTGAAAAAAGACGGTCGCCGGGAACCGTTCGATCGCGGGAAAATTGTCTCCGGCCTCAAGAAAGCCTGTGAAAAGCGCCCGATCAGCACTGCTACCATTGAAACCGTCACCGATCGTATCGAAAAACGCATCCAGGATATGGGTGAAACCGAGATCGTGAGCACCGCCGTCGGGGAAGAAGTCATGAAGGAACTCTCGCAGCTCGATCAGGTCGCCTACGTCCGATTCGCATCCGTGTATCGAGAGTTCAAAGACATCGACCAGTTCATGGACGAAATCAAGACCCTGGCGCAGCAGCGCCGGGAGCGTTAAGCCCTCCTTTTTCCCTCACCGTTCCGGACCGGTCCGTTCGGTATAGGCAGGATGGGCACTAGTACGGGAAAGGCCTCCACTCCGCCAGGCAGTATCGAACCCATGGCAACTACTCGACCCACGCGCGAGCGACGGCAAGCCCTGCGGCCTAACAGGCGGCGATCGCCCGGAGCCACACATGTGGTCATCATCGGTGCGGGTCGCGGCGGCACGGCCTTAATGGAAATCTTCGCCAACGATCCGTTGGTCCGAATCGTCGGCGTGGCAGACATCAGCCCCCAAGCTCCTGGCCTCGGGCTCGCCCGCCGGTTGCACATCCGTGTCACGCGCAATTACCGACAACTCCTGAAAATGGGACCCGTCGATCTGGTCATCGATGTCTCGGGAAACCCGGAGGTCGGCGAATACTTACAAGACATCCGCCGCATGGGCGTCTCGGTCATCGGGGGAGCCAGCGCCAAATTTATGTGGCAGCTGATCGAGGCCCGCATTCGCGCTACGGCCGACATCGAAAAGGCCTTGAACAAATATCAATCACTCTACCGACTGTACGTCAAGGAAACCGGAGCCGCCGTCACGGAAGAACGGACCCGCATCGCCTGCGAAATTCACGACGGGCTGGTGCAGAGTCTGGCCGGCGTCAACTTCAAGCTGGAGCTCTCCCAGGAACTGCTCCGCAAAAATCCCAAGGCCAGCCTGGCCACGATCCGCGAATCCAAAGCCCAGCTGAAATTGGCGATCCAGGAGGCCAGGCAAGTCATCTTTAACCTGCGCCCACTCCACTATGACAAGATGGAGTTGATCCCCGCACTGACCAACTATCTCAAATCGTACGAGACTCAGTACCAGATTAACACCGCCTTTTCGGTCACCGGTGACGAGGCGATTCTGTTCCCTCGCACCAAAATTTTTCTGTTTCGGATTGTGCAAGAGGCGCTGAGCAATGTGCAGAAGCACGCCAAGGCCAGTCGAGTGTCGGTCCAGCTCGACATTCGTGTGGACCTGCTGAAGGTGACCATCACCGACAACGGGATCGGGTTTGATATGGACGCGGTGCTCCGCGATCCTGAAAAGTGGGATCATTTCGGCATTCGCGCCATTTTGGAACGGGCACGACTGGTGGGGGGAGAAGCCACGATCGATTCCAAGAAGGGACGCGGCACGCGAATCGTGTTACGAATCCCATTAGCCGATAAGGAGACGATTCGCCATGGAAAAAATTAAGGTCCTGATAGCCGATGATCATCGCGTGGTTCGCGAAGGCCTTGCGGCCATCCTCAAAACCAAAGAGGACATCAATGTGGTCGGCGAAGCCCAGGACGGTGCAGAAGCCGTCGAGAAAACCAAGACGCTCATGCCGGATGTGATTCTGATGGATGTCAGCATGCCGCGCATGGGAGGCGTCGAAGCCACCAGGCAGATCAAGCGTGAATTTCCCCATATGGGCATTGTGGCCCTGACGATGTATGAAGAGCAGCAGTATATTTTCGATCTCGTTCGCGCTGGCGCCACGGGGTACCTGCTCAAAGATTCAGAGTCGTCACAAATTGTGGCCGCGATTCGGGCGATTTACAAGGGAGAGTCCCTCATTCATCCGTCCGTGGCGAGCAAAATCCTGGCCGAATTCTCCCTTATGTCGCAAAAAAAAGGGAAGAAGCCAGGGTGGGTCGAACACGATCTCACGGAGCGTGAACTTACGGTATTGCGGCTAGTTGCGGACGGTAAGACCAACAAAGAGATTGCGAACAACTTGGATTTGAGCGAAAAAACCGTGAAGAACCATGTTCGCAATATCTTCCATAAGCTTCAGGTCTATGACCGCACCCAAGCCGCGATTCTCGCCATTCGCAAGGGTCTCATCGAATTGGAGCCTAGGCCATAGCTGGAAGGAAGGTGCAGGTCCGTCGCAGATAGTGCGTACATCAACCCACACCACCAACTAACCCATTGAAAAACAAAGCGCTTCCGAATCCTAACGCCACACCAAAAGATACAATTGTGGTAATTTAGCAACACACATTGCCGTCAATCTATAATGACTACCTTTATTTATCAATTACTTAAGATATTGGTGTCAGTTGGCACAAGCATTGCTCAGTTAACAAGTCACATTACAGAGGAGGCATTGTGCGGTTTCAGCAAACGATCGGTTCTCCAGTTTCCTGTTCAGGCGTCGGGCTCCATTCAGGCCAACCGGTCACGCTGACCCTCCGTCCAGCGCCCCCTAACACGGGTATTGTCTTCATATATCGTAATGGCTCCGAAGAAACACTTCTTCCTGCCGCGGTAACCAATAAAGTTCCGACAGAACTCTGTACGGCTATCAGCGTGAATGGGCATCAGGTCAAGACTATCGAGCACCTCCTGGCCGCCTTGGTCGGTATGGAAATCGATAACGTGTACGCAGAAGTCGACGCAGGCGAAGTCCCCGTCCTGGATGGAAGCGCCAGCCCTTTCGTGCGGCTGATTCGAATGGCCGGTGTGATTCCACAGGCCCGTCGGCAATCCTATGTGAAAATCACACAACCCATTGAAGTTGTAGATGGGGCCCGTCGCGTGAGAATCGAGCCTTCCTCAACGCCGAAGATCACATACTCTATTCACTACGATCATCCGTTGATTCAGACCCAATCCTACACGTACACCTGCTCTGCATCGACATTCGAACAGGAAATCGCGACTGCTCGGACCTTTGGGTTTTTGCATGAAGTCGAAGCTTTGTGGTCACGAGGACTTGGAAAAGGCGGAACCCTGGATAACACGGTGGTCTTGTCTGAAGAAGGTGTTGTCAATCAATCCGGCCTTCGCTTCCCCAACGAATTTGTTCGACACAAAGTACTGGATTTGATCGGCGATATTGCCCTTCTTGGCTTCCCCTTCATCGGCCATATTGTCGCCGAGCGCTCCGGTCACGCGATGCACACTCGACTCGTCGAGCAAATTCTCTCCCAGCGCGACAAATGGGCACTTATCACAGGGGAACATTCAGCTCCTGCACCGGAATCTCGCCCATCGCTCGGACTGCTTCGCCCCGCTCCGTCTCTCGCTATCTAACCGTTCCCCAGCAGCCGTATCTCGCAAACCATATGGCCGTGCGCCATCAATGAGTATCGCTACACATAGCCATGGGCATACGGACATAAAAAAACGCCGGAGATAAGTGGCCTTACCCCCGGCGTGTAAATCCTGGTGGGACTTACTTCTTCTTTGCGGTCTTCTTCGCTGGTTTCTTCGCTGCCTTCTTCGTTGCCAAGACTCTCACCTCCCTTCACACATTTAAAGTTGACGTGAACTTCTTTCGCCCTCTATACGACCGCTGTCAATTCCTGGGTCATGACAGCAAACGTGTTCGGGCCCACCTTCTGAAAACGTTTATCCCGCTTCAATGAAGTCGCCACAGACGTTAATGGCGTCTTCCCTTTGATCTGCAAACCGCCCTCCAACAAGCGCTGCAGCAACTCCTTCGCGTGCATAGGGCGACTGGCCTCTCGAAGAATTACATACGCGGCTTCAGGAACACTCTTCCCAACATACTTGCTTTTCCCGAGCAGAATTTCGCGCGACTGATCCGTCACATCCGTCACAGGAAGCGGACGGATACCTTTTTCATCGGTAATGATCTGACTGGAAAGACTGGCCAGTTTCGCCTTATCTGCTTCCACTCGGTAGAGCGTTTCAGCCAACTCCAGATACTTCCTGATCATGGCAATCTCGTCATCGAGTCGCCGGCGCTTTTTCTCAAGCTCCTGGTAGCGATTCCTGTAGGCGCTGATCCGCTGCTCCAGGCCGACCAGAATGTCTGTCAATTCTTCCACAAGCAAGTCCTCAATAAAGCATACTTGCTTTATAGCAAGTCAGCTGTTTTCTGTCAAGTCACTGATCATTACTTTTTGATCGCATTCCCTGCATGCATAACAAGAATGCATTCAATGTCATACAAAGCCTTGCCGCACAAGAACAAGCGTTTATCGAATCTATACATATCAATTGGTTACGATGCGCTGCCTTCATTCAATCAATCTTTCAAGCACATCTCGTGGCGGCCCGTGCTAGGATGCAGGGTCACAACACATGATGAACGCCCTATCTCTTTCAGACCGTTCGGCATTGCTCGAAACAGCAATCCGAGCCGCACAGGCGGCAGGAACAGTGCTCCGCGAACATGCTCGATCGGGCTTTCGCATCGAATTTAAGGCCGCCATCAACCTCGTGACCGATGCGGATCGGCGAGCCGAAGACTGTATTGTCCAAACAATTCTCGCTGCACATCCTTCGCACCGCATTCTTGCTGAAGAACGGGGACAGGGCGGAGGTACCAATTCGCGATACCAATGGATTGTCGATCCCCTCGACGGCACGACCAACTTCGCGCATGGATTCCCGTTCTACGCTGTCTCGATCGGACTGGAGTATGACGGTGAGTGTATTTTAGGCGTCGTATTGGACCCCGTGCGCCACGAATTGTTCACCGCTGTCATAGGGCAGGGAGCCCGCATGAATGGCGAGCCTCTTCATGTCTCGACGATTGAAACTCTCGACAAGTCATTGCTGGTAACCGGCTTTGCGTACAACATTCGCGAGACGCAAAATAATAATCTCGATCATTTTGCGCGCATTTCTCTCCGCGCACAGGCCGTGCGACGCACCGGTTCAGCCGCATTGGATCTTTGTTATGTCGCGGCCGGCCGCTTCGACGGGTACTGGGAAGTCACCCTCAGCCCTTGGGACATGGCGGCGGGAATTGTGATTCTCCGAGAGGCAGGCGGACTCGTCTCGGGGTTTACGAACGGAGAGTTTTCCCTCTACGGGCAGGAACTCGTCGCCACGAACGGTCATATTCACGATCAATTACTGGACGCCATCCAGCAACGCTCCGACAACCCCTGACATTCCTCGCTCTCCATCGGCTGCCCGGGCGAGCTGGCCAGATCAACAGATCCGCCCGCTCCCATGTACAGTACTGCAATCGATAGGGTATCATGCCTCTCTCACATGAGCGTGAAGGAGTATCCAGATCATGGCTACGCAAGTCCCCCCACAGAAACCTGGCGCATCACCATCAAAAACTCAGGATGTCTGGGATGTCGAACTGTTACACGTCCATGTCTCGCGCAAAGGACAACTCGTGAATGCCGAATGGGCCATTCACCCTCAAATCAAGGCGGACCTCAGCGCGGAGGAATGGAAAGAGCTCGGCGAGTTGATGAACAAAGTCACCACGATTGTGGGACACCGGTTTTCAGAAGATCTGGGGCACACTGATCCGCCCCCACAAGGAAACGCATAGTCGTATCGGGACTCGAATCGCGACACGTCAAAGCGTGCAGATGTCCCTCGTGAGCGCTCGCCACACGAATACTCATCCTGTGAGGTCTTCCATGGATTGCTACTATCACTCAAAGGATCTCGGCAAATTTGGAGACATGGGGAAAGGCAATCCGGCCTTGTGGGAGAAGTTCATGAGCTACTACAGCGCGGTGTTTGCGGAAGGCGCGTTGAGCGAACGCGAGAAGGCCCTCATCGCGCTCGGAGTCGCACATGCCGTCCAATGCCCGTACTGCATCGACGCCTACACACAAGCCTGCCTTGAAAAGGGATCGAACACAGAAGAGATGACCGAGGCCGTGCACGTCGCCTGTGCCATCCGCGGCGGCGCGTCACTCGTACACGGTGTGCAGATGCGAAACGTCGCTGAGAAGCTCTCGATGTAGGGGAGGGGAACGCAGATCGAACGAGAACCCACCCTGGCTCAGCAGTAGGGATGCTCTGGGATGGCCAGGGTAAAGTATTTTCCTCGCTCCTCGTAGAGGATCCGCTTCGTCATCAAACGCATCAGCGATTCCTGCAACACTGTCTCCGAGACTTCTTCGCCGGTGCCGAGATGTTCCCGCAATGCGCTCCGTAATTGCTCCAGCGACTTGGGCGCTTCATTACACACGTCGATGACCAATGAGGCGGGCCAATCGAACCGTTCCCGCGTCGGAGCCGACGCCGTACGCCCGTCATACACCGTGACATAGTCGAAGGCTTTCGAGTAGTACAGGAACGGCTTGTCCGACGAGGCCGCCCGCCGTCGCCACTCTTGCACGGTCTCAACTAATTCCTGATAGACCTGCGGATCCACAGGCCATTGATCCAGCTGATACTCGAAATCGTAGGCAATTTTAGCGAGATCCACCTGTCGCGCATCATACACATAGGGATAGGGCATCCCCGGGCCGGTGATTCGAATGCCATACTCCTGCGGGCGCGTATAGTAGGGACTGAACCGTTCCAGCCAGAACTTTCCGGCCCCTTCGGGCGGCTGCAGATGAAACAGTGAGGGCAGCAGATCAATCTGGCGGCGATAGTCCTCGTTGGTCTCGCCGGGAAAGCCCAGAAGAATGTTCCAGGATACGGCTACGTGATAGTAGAAGCACCACTTCAGGCACACGAGGTTTTGCATCGGAGTGACGCCCTTGTCCATCGCGCGCAATTGCGGCTGACTCAGGCTCTCCAGACCAGGCTGCATGCATTTCACCCCGCCGGTGGCAAGCAGGCGTATCTGGTGCTTCTGCAAATTGCTCTTGGTTTCGATGAAGACATCGAGATCGCGGCGGTCTTCCGCAAAGGCGCCGAAGAGATTCTCGACATATTTCATGTCGATGATATTGTCGACGAGACGAAAGCGCGTCGTGTCGTAACGACTCGATAAATACGCCATCTCACGCGCGACTTGCTCAGATGATTTCGCCCGAAATTTCATGCTCTGCGCATTCAGGCCGCAGAACGTACAATGATGTTTCTCTCCCCACCAACAACCGCGCGATCCTTCATACAAGAGAATGCGATCCAAACCACGTGATGCCTCAGTACCCAGTTCAGCCAACAAATGGTAATAGTCGTCATAGTCCGGCGGTCCGGTCTGGGCAAATTCGGTAAAGATGGCCGGATTCGGCTCATACCCGATCTTGCCGTCCTGTCGGTACGTCACCCCCTTGGGATAGGCTCCGGTTGATCCACTCAACACGTGGGCTACCAACGCGGGAAAGGTGACTTCGCCTTCGCCGACGACCACATGGTCGATGAACGGAAACGCGCGAAAATACTCCAACCCCATCTCACCGTCGAAATTGGCGCCGCCGAACACAATTCTCACGTCCGGGTACAAATCCTTGATGAGCTTCGCCATCGTCAGACTGGCTACGTTTTGATCGAAGGTTGAGGTAAACCCGACAATCTTATACTGGCCCCAATCGATGGCCGTCATCGCTCCGGTCAGGAACTGTGGCGCGGTCCGCGTGGCCATGTCCTCGAAAAACGAGACCGGCTGGCCGCTCTCTTGGGCGACCTGCTCGAACACCGGCTTGAACACCCGGGGATATTCGGCGCGCTTGGGGTTGTCGCGGAACAGCAGGTAGGAGAACAGCCACTCGCCGAAGAGCGCGCGTTTTTCACAAATCAATTCGTAGAGAGGAACCCCAATCTTGTGGGCGAAACGCACATTGAGGTGATGACAGTCGACACCGATGCCCTTCGACTTCAGCAGTGTGGAGAGGGTCCCCAACTGAATGGAGGGATACTTTGAAAAGCTGAACGGCATGTTGACGAGCGCCACCTGGGCTCTGTCACTCATGGGAAACCTCGATCGGCATGGCAACACGCATGGGAGCTGATCAGCCGGCGACCGCTCGGAACGGTTCAAACTCACGATCTGCCTTCGCGGCCAGATAAAAGTCACTTTCTGTGAGTCCGTTGATTTTGTGCGTCCAGATCTCGACCTTACATTTCCCCCAGGCCACGTAGAGATCCGGATGATGGCCTTCCGCCTCGGCCACGGCACCCACCTTGTTCGCAAAGGCCAACGATTGCATAAAATCCTTGAACGTATACAGACGTTCGAGATGTCCGTTCTGGGTCAAGGCCCACCCATGCCCGAGTTCCTTCAACAACGCCTGTGCGCGGTCCGCCGGCAGGGGAGGGACCCCACCCCGGCAAGGCACGCATGTCTGATCAGCTAACCCCATCGTACCTCCTTCACGAGCGAACGTGCCGTCGGTTTTTCTGTCCTGGACAAAATCCTATTCTACGAGCGGAACGTTCGCTCTCGCAACCGGCTATCGCACTGAAGGCTGCGCGACCGCATTCCCTTCGATCGGCACATGGCCTCTCGTGAAAAAGAGCCCCCGATTGACATCGCCCACACTGAGCATTCCCACCAGCTTCCCCTTGTCCACCACCGGAATCCGTCGAAAGTTCTTCAAGCCCATATAGGAGGCCGCTTCCAATACCGGGGTCCGTGGCGAGACGGTCAGCGGATTCAGGCTCATGACGTCTTCCGCTTTCTGATTGAGCACATCCGCATAACCCTCCTCCATTTCAGTGAAATCACGGCTGTGAACGTTGTCATGAATGTACTCGCCGTAATTGGGATAGAGCGGGATCAGCACATCGCGCAGGGTCACCATGCCAATCAACAACTCGTTGTCTTCGACAACCGGAATTGCGCCGCAATGACGACTGAGCATCTTGCTCACCACGGAACGTACGGAATCGGTTCGTCGAGCTGTCACGACACCGGTGGACATCACCTCGTGAACAAGCATAGTACCCTCCTTCTGACCATGGCGACTCATAGGCAAGCCGCCGCTAGGGAAACATGAGGACGATCGATTCTGTCTGCCCGCTGAGGGTAGCACTTGTGGCAGTGCGACCTCCGGGGCTGCCGGATATTTCGGCCGAGGTCCGCCTACACCTCCTCCCCCCGGATATCCCGCCTCCCATGACTTTCTTTGCAGACATACGAGAAATATGGTAGGGAAGTGGGGCTAGGAAAGAAATTCCCCCCCCCGAGAACAGCTTGGCACTGCTTCGGGGTGGGACGTGCAAGACCCTTTCAAGCGAGGTCACTATCGCTTCCACCCTTCGCATCGGTCATCGGGGAGCTGCCGGCCACGCCCCTGAAAATACCCTCGCCGCTATCTGGAAAGCCCGATCTTTCCACGCGGATCTCATTGAAGTTGATCTGCGGGAAACCAACGACGGCCATCTCGTGCTGCTGCACGACGACACCATCGATCGCACGACCAATAAAACCGGGCCTGTCGCTAGGATGTCGCTTGAGCAAGTACAACGGCTCGATGCGGGCAATGGGCAGCGCATTCCCACGCTAGAGGAGGCTCTCGAAATTGCCGCAGGCAACATTGGGATGATTCTCGAGCTCAAAGTGGAGGGGATTGGAAACGACGCTTGCGCAATCGTGAAACGTACTGGGTTTCGCGATTCTCTCATCTACGCCTCATTTCTGATAGATGAATTGCACCGCGTTCGGCAGGTCGATCCGTTGGCCAAGCTCATGGTCTTGCTGCCGCGCACCCTTCCGCGAGACCCCGTTGCCGATGTCGTAGCGGTTCGGGCCTCGCATGTCGGCCTGCATTATTCGAGCGTCACACCCGTGCTGCTTCAGACCTATCACAATTTGGGACGGCTGGTTTTCACCTACACCGTCAATGACCCGGCAGACATTCGGCGTATGCGCGACCTGGGTGTCGATGGAATTATCTCGGACTTTCCGGATCGCATCTAACCGCACCGGCCCTTTTCCATTCCCAGTTAGGACAGCTTCGTCCGGCGCGATGACCGATTCTTTTCGTCGCGTATCGGCCAAGATGCGACCGTCAAAATCACTGAGATTCTCGCGCACCGCGTGACATGACCTTGTGTCGCCGAGACCGGTATCCATCGCATGATCATACCGACTTCACAGGCACGAGAAAGGATAGACCAACAGCTGAATGAGGGCGCATAAAATGCCACGGGCGACCCTACACTACGGTGGGAGGTCGCCCGTGGATGGCGCTTGGGACGCCAAAAAACATGTGTATTTTTGACTGAACTCGAGACCCGGTCGAGAAGAACGGGTATCAGGATTTTCGTCGGGGGATGTCAGATCCCAGGATACTTGGTGTGCCTCGCGCTTGACCCTGGTTCTTCTTTGTTTTCAGGTGGCTACATCCGGTATATCGGATAGTGCCAAGAGGCACAAGCCAATTGAAGAACCGGCAAACACGACCGACGAGAAACCCGCCCTCAACTCTGCGGGCCGTCCTAGTCCGGCGGCGTAAGTTCTTCCATCTGTGAACCTCCCCGGTTTGAGGAGTGGCGAGGTGTGCCGAACAGGCGCGCACTGTTCATCGCCTCGTCACGGTTAACACAGCATCGTAGAGTGACGATTCCGTAATACGCTCCTTTAAAAATTCTGTCAAGCCCAAAATAGGCCCTAGGCATATCCACTGATTCGGTAATCTGTTCATAGGATCGATACAACAGGGCCCGCGTTCCCACAGGAACCCATGTGTGGCTTGGGACGCCGCTTAGCCGTCGCACCTATCGCGGCCTGCGGGCGACCCGCCGAACGCATAGAAAGCGAGAAGCATCTTGCGGAAGACAACGGCCTACTTCGCACCCGCGACATTCGCATGTCGGCAGTGAGGCTCTCCGAGAGAAGAGACTTGACACCTGGTGTGTGAACATCACTGCCTGGAACTGCGTTGCGGTGATCCTCTCGATGGACACCTTCCGCCGCACTGTCCATCCCATCCGGTATGACCTTGGACGACTGGTCGGTGGGGCTCCATGTAGACTGTTTCATCGTGCTGGAGGTGTACATCACCTTCCTTTTCGCGTCGAAGATCATGCCGCCTTTTTTCCGCCTCTGAACCGGCTTCCTTAAACCGCGCTTGTCGCCTTTCAGAAACCACTGTTGTTGAGTGGTAGTTCCCTCACTGGTCGCTTTCAGGAGAAGGATGCCATCAAAATCACCCGCCGACGCCGCCACCAAGCCGGCATGGCAGAACGCATGTCCCTCTCCGTTCTCTATAGACTCAACGGGTTTATTGCCCACCCTGCGGTGGCTGCTGTTTCTTCATCATCTCACCAAACTGTCTCATCAGGTCTTTCACATCCGGTTGCGGGGCATTCTCGCCGGGTGCTTCCGCCGCACCGCTCGGGCTGGCCTTGCGCCTCTTCGTCTCTTCCGCCATTTTTGAAAAGTCCTCGCCGCCTTGCCCCTTCTGTTCACGCATCGCTTTCATCCGCTCTTGCATGGCCGACATGTCCTGCTTCGCCCAGTCGCCGGGAAAGGCAAACAGGCTGGGATCCAGCCTTTTCTTGTCGATGCTCGTCACTTCCATGCGCGAGGACTCTTTCCCCGCTTCATCGTAATGGATACTCCGCAGCCCGAATCCGCCTTCTTCGACAAGTTGCTTCACCCAGCTGGGCTGTGAGGATCGTCGCATCTCCTTCGGATCGACCCAGAACGTGGCGGCCTTTCCGAAGCCCTTCGCCACACAAATGTCGTTCTTCAGTCGATGGAGCTCTTTGTCGGTAATGCGCCAGACCTCACAGGAATACCCGGCGATTTTGTCGGTCTTTCCTGTGCGCTCGACGGTCTGCTTTTCAAGCGCCTCCTTCAGATGCTGCCCGCTCTCTCCTCCCATGCTGATTTCCATATAGGACTTCTGCCCAGGCATAGCCATTTGCATCGTTCTAGTTTGGGCATCGAAAATCATGACATTCGCCTGACCTTCGCCGCGGGACGTTTCCACACGCGCTTTGTCCCCCTTCAAATACCAGTCCATTGTGCTCGCACTGTTCGTGGCCACATGGGTGGTGGACATATGGAGCACGCCTTCAAAATCCCCGGCGCGAACCGCGAGGGGAAAGAGACTCAGCGCGAGGCTACCGACAAGGACGGGCCATAATTTCTGCATGGTGAGCACTCCTGGTTAAA
>JBDTWG010000057.1:0-14310 GCA_040006855.1 Nitrospira sp. | reverse complement strand
GCCTCGTCGGCTCAGCACGATCAGGGTGGCGATGGTCAGCAGAGAGAGCCAGAGCGTAGGGCGTCCATAGGACGCATCAGAGAATTCGATGAGGTCCGAGAGTCGTCCGATCAAGAGTGACATGCGGGCCATGACCGTATAGCCGAAGGCGGCTCCGAACGAGATCATCAGAAACAGGATGCCCGCCCGCGCGACCATTTTCCCTGGTCCGGAATGTTCTACCGAGAAGAAGAAATAGAACAGGACCGAGACGACGCCGATCAGGATGATGATCCCATTCAGGTTACTGGCAGGGTTCAGTAAGGAATAGGTAAATGTGACGCCGTCGCCCGGCACGATGGCCAGCAGCGGGCGAACCGTATCCTCCACCTGTTTCAGAATGAACGAAGAAATCGTCCGGGGAATCGCCAGTCCTGCTCCGACGCCGACGATGAAGGCAAAGGCATAACGCGAGAGCCAGGCCGCTTTGGGGACATACCGAGCCAGCATCAGGGTGCCGATGGCAACGGGAATCAACAGCGACCATTCTCCCTTGTCGAGGATCGGGCGCAGGATCAGGGTCATGACGACCGTGTCATAGGTCTTGACGATCGTATAGCCGAGCGAGATGCCGACGTACAGATGCTCGGCGAGCTTGAACAACGGATTGTCTTCATAGAGAAATGACAGGATGAAGAGGGTCAGCCCTGTCGCGATCCACCCGCCGAGTATGACTTCAAAAGGAAGCTCCATGGTGGCTACGATCCCATCTGTTCTTGTCGGCGCTGTTGCCGCCGCATCGTAAAGTAGAAGATATTACAGATCGCCACGAGCACGATGATGGCGAGGTGGGTGGCCGACTGGGCATCCATTCCGGCGACGGCCTTGCCTTTTTGGCCGATGAGGGTTTCATACTCTGCGGCCCCGCGCAGGCCCCCGATCAATCCATTGATCTGGCCGCTCCGCAATAAGGGATAGAGACCCGGCGCCATCACACCGGTACAGCCGCCGCCGAGTTCGAACTTATACTTGTCTTTGCCGAAGACGTACCAGGCTTCGACTCCTGGATTGCCTGCGCCGAGACTGACGGCATAGGTCACATCCCGTAGGCTCTGCACGCCCGCCAAAACGGGAAGGCCTTTGGTGGGCTTGTTCCCATAGTCGGCTGGGAACGCATTGTAGAGGTCTTGCCCCATATTCAGAATGACGGCGCTGCCTCCGGGGCTCCAGCCCAGGAATACATAGTCCTTGCCGTTCTCCTTGCCTGCCTCCTTGGCCGTTTGGGACACGATCTGATCGGCCAACCCGGTCCCGGATACCCACAGCGTCATGGCGACGACTCGCAAGTTCTTGTGGAAGGCATGGCGCAGAATCGCGATGGCCTGGGGATAGAGCTCAGGTTTCGAGGCAGGGTCGAAATCCAGAGACAGCAGAAAGACGGACCCTTCAGGCAACTTGTCGATGTAGTCGTAGACGCCTCGCACTTCAGACGAAATTCTGATGGGCAGTCCCACTGGGAATAACAGGGGGAACAGCGTGCAGAGCCCGATCACCAGAAAGATGATCCGCCGGTCGATCCGTAACATGCGATCCGCAAAACTCATCGGACTATTCCTTGCCTCCACCCAGGTACGACCGCTCCACGCCGAAAATGATCTTGAACGACAGCGCCACGGCGCCCAGGCTGACACCAATCAAAATGGCTCGCCGGACGGAGGCATTCAGCACATTCAAAATCCAACTCGACAGATCGCCGCTGATCGGCAGGATGTATTCACCCAGCGGGACCCGGCCCATCATGACGATCACGGCAGCGATCAATAATACGGCGGCTTCCCGGCTGCGGGCGCGAAACGACCGATAGGCTGCAGAGGCGATGAAGAACGCCAGAATGGCGAACATGGTGCCTTGCAGCGGGACGAGGGTATAGTTATAGACCCAGCCGAACGAGGTCATCGCTCCGTCGATGCTTTCTTTTCCGCCGTTCCAGAGCCCGACGACAATCGTCCCCAGCATGCCGGCATAGAGCACCAAGCTGTAGCCCCACCCGGCTTCCTTGCGCCGGATTTTCGCGGCATGCACATGGAAGAGGCTGGTGATACCCAAGACGAGCGCGAAGCCTCCGATAATCTGAAGCCATTTGGTGACGGTGGTGAGCAGTTGCTCGGAGGCCGGATGGGGCACGTAGTATTGCGCGGCCATCACCAATCCGGTCACCATCGTAATGAGCAGCGGCAATTGCCGACGAAGAAAAATCATTTCAGATCCTTAAAGAGGTCGAGGAGAAGTTGCGGCCAGGTGGCACCAGTGACGACGGCGATTGTGGCCAGTACTGTCCCGATCCCGATGACGCCCAGGATGAAGGCCTTGCCCAGGTCCTGTCCGCGCAGCGTACCGACCTGGATCGGCTCTTTCGACAGATAGGCGCTGGCGGCATAGAGCTCCTCACCGATGAGGGTGTAGTCGCAGGTGGTGACGAAGAACGGGAGTTGATGGTCGGAGTCGGTCCCCGCGATTTGAATGGCCCCCGTGCTCGCGCCGGTTTCAGTCAGTAAAAGCGATTCCGCGAAGTATGAACCCATAAAGAAGTTCGCCGCCGGTTTGCGCCGGAGCATAATGCCGTCCACAGCGGCGGTATAGCTGAATTGATCGCTGGTAATGAAAAAGTTGGCGTCGTCCTTGAACAGATCCGGCTTGCCCGCTTCCAAATAGGCTTGTTTGGTAATTTCCTGACAGACGGCCATGGTAATGGGTTCGCGGTGCGGCACCAATAATTCCGTTTCGTAGGAGGCGGCTTTCTTGGCCACGCGGCCCAAAATGATCGCCGCGGCAATTGTCGCGGGGTCATTCATATCGTGCGCCCCGGTCATGTAGAGCACTGGCTTGCCCAATTCCGTGGCGCGCCCGATCGCTTCATCGACGGCATCGAGGCCGGGAATACGTCGCAGAAAGATTTCTTTTCGCTTTGCAAGATTGATCGCGTAGAAGACCACGGCGCCGAACAGCAGTGCCAGCACCAGATTGTTCAGCTGATTCCAATTTATCCAGTTCGGTTCGGGCGACGCCACGACCGGCTGGGCGATCGATCGTTCCTGGCCGTTCACGGCCGCCACGGTGACGGCATACGCCTGCCCGGGCTTTAACTCGATGCCTTTGCCGTTCTTGATGAAGTACAGGTGGTCACCTGGCGGGCCAGGCCTCGTCCACCAGGCAGCCTTCGCCTCGCGGACAAAGTGGCTATTCGCAGGAAATTCGGCAAGGACTTTCCAGGCTGTCGGGTCCGGAGGCGCTCCTCCTTCATGAAGCAAGACTTGATACGTCCCGGTTGCGCTATCGGATGCGGAGGATGCCCAGGTAGCCGTGAGGCTGCCTCCGCCGTCGCTGGGGGTGTCGAATACGTGAAGTTGTTGAGGCGGAAGAAGGGTTGCCTGTGCGCATAGGAGCTGCGGCGGGAGTGCCAAGAGCGCGGCGATGAGAGGCACAATGCGCGAGAGATACGGCACGCGGATCAGGCTCCTTCGATCACTTCGATGTTAGTGCGGGGAACCACGGTGGTTGCCCCGTCCGGGAACCGCACTTCGAGGACCCGGACTTCGCTCTCGGTCGGAATCGCTCTGAGCTCCGGCGGCAAGCCGGATACGGCCCCGATTTTGCCGAACAGTGGATCGCGAATGATTCGCACCGGATCACCCAGTTGAATCCCCTCGCGTTCGACACGGTCTGGTCTGGCGCCGGCGGAGAGTGAGGCCTGAGGAATAATGATTTCCGGTCGGATGACGCCGGCGCGGATTTGGGTGGCACCTGAAATAGACGCCTTGTGGCCCGCATGGGCAGACAGCAAGGAGAAGGTTTTGGGAGCCATCGGGATCGTCCCGAAGCCTTCCGTGAGAATCAACGTAAACCCCACCTGTTCCGCGCCGGTAATGGCCACGCCAAGATCGTACCCGAGGAGCGCCCGCAGGTCTTTGTCGTGAATGCCACCGACGACCAAGCCGGCAACCTCGATCTCTTTGGCGCGCGTCAGTGTAGCGGCAGACAGAAAGGCGCCTCCAACCACGATTTTCCCCTTCATGGATGGGGTCAGGTGCTCGGGTAGTAATGGCAGGTCCGGCGCCGTCACACCCATGACGAGCTCGCCGCTGACCTCCCCGCCGATGCCGAAAATGCCCTGCACCAAGCTGCAGACTAACTCGACCGTGACGCCCTGTTCGGGATGCAGCTCGACGATAGTGCCATCGATATAGCCGCGTAATTCGAGCACCTTCGGAGGCTCCCGTAACAGGATCTGGCCGGTAATGGTAGAAATCGATTCCACCCTGCCGGTGATCGGCGAGCGGATTTCAGTTTTAAACCATTTGATGAAGGGTTTGTTTTCCGCCAGCACGTCGTCTTTTCGTACGAGGTCTTTTTCTTTTTTGACGAGGTAGTCCTTGATCTCGTCCGGCGCAATGCCCAGTTGATTGGCGAGGTTCAGTGGAATGACCTTGCCAGGCAATTCCGCGCGGGCGACGACCGTATTAGCATGCACCACATCCCCCACCTTCACCAGGACTGTGCCGGGTAACGGCAGAATACGCCTGCGGCGAACGGTGGTCCGTTCGGTGACGGTGAGTCCTGGTGTATAGGAATGCGCCATAATCGGTTACTGAAAACGCCTTGCAGCGTCGTACTCAGTTGCTCGTTCCCCTCGCCGTACTACTCACAGTACGACTCGGGCTTTCGCGCCTCGCGGCCTGGCTGCAAAAGGTTTTGAGCAACCCCCTAAATGTCGAACATCGAACACAGACAGCCAATCAGTTTCCCTTCGGGTACAAATCGACTGCCTGGTACCATCGCGTGAGAGCCGCGATGCGCGCTGCCTGCTCGCTCGGCAGTTGCAAGGGCCGACCGCGTCCGTCGAGCAAGAGGCCGACGACGCCGCCCTGCACGGTTCGCGTGAGCGGCTGTCCAGGACCGTTCCCAAGATCCACCTGTTTGGCCGGCTGCAGCGTGACGTGGGCCTGTTGTTCGCGAGTGAGACTCAATAGCTTGAGATCTCCGAATTTCAGTATGCCCTTCTCGATTCGTCCGTCGGGTAAAGCGATTTCATAGTCCGTGCACCGCTCTCCGTCCCTCCCCTGTCCGATGGGGGCGATGCAAGTGCCGAGGTAGATCATGCAATCGCGCACGAAGACGTCGGTGGCCGCTTGTTCATTGACGGTGGAGAGGACGCCCAGATGGGGCATCATGAAAATGCTGTCGACCGACAGGGTCGTGACGCCGAGCGGTTCATAGGCATCGACCATCATCAGCATGGATTGGATGCGGCGTGGAGCATGCGACAAGATGCCGCCGCTGCCGACGATCAGGTCCAGTTTCAACATGTCGATCAGGGTTTTGCCGGAGGTGCGCTGTTCGAACACATCGGAAATGGTGCGCTCCTGTTGGACGCCCTTGAGTCCCGTCGCGAGGGATTTATGGTGGATCAAGGCCAACCGCAAGGCCTCGCGCGCGATGGCATGTTCGATTTGCAGTTCGTCGAGCGATTGCGGAATCGTCGTGGGCCGCACCATCTTGTTCTTGATCCGGTTGCGCAGCGTTTGTTCATCGATCGTGAAGGGCACCCAGCGCATGATGTTGTCGAGGCCGGCTTCGGCCAGCACATTGGAAATGCTGTAGGACATGCCGAGGTTGGCGCTCACCGTGCGGTTGAAGACACCGTTGAAGACGGAGAACACGTCGGTGGTGGCGCCGCCGATGTCGACGCCGATCAGGTTAATTCCTTCGCGTTTGGCGATCTTCTCCATGATGACGCCGACCGCCGCCGGGGTCGGCATGATGGGCGCGCCGGCCATCTCAATGAGCTTTTTGTAACCCGGCGCTTGCTGCATGACGTGTTCGAGGAACAGATCGTGAATCTTGTTGCGGGCCGGCGCCAGATTTTCACGCTCGAGCACCGGCCTGATGTTGTCCGCGAATTCCAGCGCGGTCTTCTCGCCAAGAATCGTTTTGATTTGCGGTTGGGCGTCTTTGTTTCCGGCATACACGAGCGGGAGACGATAGGTGCTGCCGAAGCGCGGTCGCGGTTCAGCGGCCGAAATGTATTCCGCCATTTCCACGACATGGGTCACGGCGCCGCCGTCGGTTCCACCGGACATCAAGATCATGTCAGGCCGCATGGTGCGAATTCGTTCGATTTTTTCGTAGGGCAACCGTCCGTCGTTGGAGGCCAGCACGTCGATGACGATGGCGCCTGCGCCTAGCGCGGCTCGTTGGGCGCTCTCCCCCGTCATGTTCTGCACCACACCGGTGACCATCATCTGCAACCCGCCGCCGGCACTGCTGGTGGTGACATAGATGTCCACGCCTTTGTTCGGCTCGCCCTGCGCCGCCTGATTGGGGGTGATGATGTGGTCGCCAGCCAGAATGGTTCGTCCGGATAGTTCTTCGATTTCAGCGATGGCGTTGAGCACGCCGCGTGTGACGTCTTCAAACGGCGCTTCAACGGTGGTCGGCGCTTCGCCACGATAGGTTTGGCGATACTCGCCCCCGACCCTTTCGATCAAGATGGCCTTGGTGGTGGTGCTGCCGCAGTCCGTGGCCACGATAATGTTCAGTGGCCGGTCAATCTGTGGCCTGTCGGAGGCGTGAGGTACCGTCATCGAGCGGGCGCTCCTTGGGAAGGAGCGGATTGTGCTTCGATGAGGGCGACGAGGCGGGCAATGGAATCGCGTCGCTCCAGCAAACGAGCAATCTGAGCCAGTTCAGTTACGCTGAGGGCACATTCAATGATAGGCGAGAGAAAGTGTAGCGCTTGGCTGCCGAGAAAGTTCATCGGCCCCATTGATTCGAGAAACAGCGTGGCCGGCGTCGACATGCCGCGCGTGACGATGGCTTGGGCGACCCGATCGAGCAGGGCCAGGTCGGCAGTCGTAAAGTCCTGTTGTTCTTGGCGAACCGCGAAGGCGTGCCTGAAACTGGCTCGAAGATCTTGTGCGCGCCGGGATGAAAATGGAGCGGAGAAGAAAGACATAAGTGCTTGTCAGATCAGCTTAAACGGTTAATTTTCGCATTATATGAAGGGGCGCCAGGAGAGTCAATCGACCGACAGGGAGAGGTATCCGACTTCGTGAGGGCTAAGGGTTTTTGGTCTCGCCTGATTTGTTGCCTGATGCCGGCGAGCAATTGAGTCCCGCAAATGGATTGAGCGGGTTCACTCGCGGCGAGCAATGTTGCGCCTCGGGTGCAGCGGAGGCTTGCGTGTCCGCGGACGCCTGGGGTCGCGGTATGGTCTGGTCGCTTGAGATGGGCTGCCGAGGCTGCATGGGTGACGCGGATGGAGGCATGGCAGCAGGCGGGAGGTCGATTTGAGCCGGCGGTATGGGATCCGCCGGTGGAGTATAGCCGCCAGGTGGCGAGGGCGACGTCGTGGTGACGATTACGCAACCACGCTTTCCCTTTGGTTGGTCCGTCAGAATAGTGGTTCCACCGGCTCCTTCGCACCGATAGACCTTCGCCTCTGCCGACTTCGGCAAGAACAGTGCGATGAAGCTGATAAGCAGGACCTGAACCCACATCATCATTGGTTCCCCGCCAGCAGCGGTGTGATTGCGTGAAGCCGCGGTTCTTTCGAGACTATATGCGTGGGGCGAGGGAGAGTCAATGCGAGAGAGAAGACCTGCTCGGAGAATCTATGCGGCGGCTTCATCAGCCAGGTGCGCGTCCGAACCATTTCTTCAGCAGTCCAAAGATCCCGACCTCCGGTGCGGCTGAAGGGTCAGGATATTCCACCCAGAGTTCCTGCGAACCCAGGTAGATGCCGTCGCGGTAACTTTGTTGACTGCGCAGCTGCGTATAACCCCGTTGCTGGAGGAGCAGGATCAGTTGCTGCAGGGCTGCTGCCGGACTGAGCGCATCCGGGGTGACAATGCGCGTTGCTTCGTAACGCAACGTGGCTTGATAGCCGGTCGCTGTCTGGAGGAATTCGACGGGACGGTTGAAGCCTCGTTCCTGGGCATCGAAGCCGGCGAGTTGATGTTTCTCTCCAGCCGGATCAGGCATGGGACGCTACAAGGCGCGATAGATCGCTAAGAGATCGCTCAAGGCGATGGTCTTGTTCTTGAGAATGACCCGTTCCGCCCCCAAGACATCGAGTGCCGCGACCTTTTCGGTTCCCCCCATCAGGCACTTCGCGCCAAGGGTGAGCACACGCTCGCATTCCTTTTCCACCTTACCCTGGACGACGGGATTCACTTTGAGAATATCCAGCATTTTGGCACGGGTGGTCGTGAGGTGTTTCTGAAGTTCTGCTTCGGGGTACTCCTTGCGCGCGGCTTCATCTTCACAGCGGTCGATGTATTGCGTCAAAAAGACATAGAGTCGCACGAAGGTTTCGGCGATTTCGATGTGCTGCGGGGTCAGTTTATTCTCAACCATAGGAGCCTCCATTCACTGCTGCGTCGGAACCCTCCCTTCGATGCCCGGGACGTACGACAGGGTTCGAGCTGGATTGTGAGATTACAGCCGGACTTTGATATCGGTCCCCTCGACGGTCACTTCGTACGAGGTTACCTTCGCCGAGGGATTATTCACACAGCCGCCGGTTTTCACGTTGAACTGCCAGTTATGCCAGGGGCAGGTCACGACGTCTCCCTCGACATCCCCTTCACCCAGCGGACCGCCGCGATGGACGCAGGTGTTATCGATGGCAAAAAATGCGCCGTCAACGTTGAAGACCGCGATGGTCTTGCCGTTCACTTCCGCGACCATGCCGCTGCCGGCTTTCACATCTGTCGTGCCTGCGATTCTGATCAACTCACCCATACATCCTCCCTGAGTGCTCGATGCGTTCCCGTCCGGTTCCGGGTCAGTTGCCGGTGGCGGGCCGCTTTATCTTTTGTAAGAGACTTTCAATGCGACTCTTTGCCGCCCCTGCCTCGCCCGTCTGAAGTGCGGTGGCGAGTTTTGCGGCAATCTCGCGAAATGCCTTGGCTTGCGGGGAATCTGGTGTGGCGATTACGATCGGGTTGCCTGTATCCCCGCCGACGCGAATGGCTGGATCGATGGGAATTCGCCCGAGGAAGGGAATGCCGAGTTTTTCCGCGGCCCGTTCTCCCCCGCCATGGGAGAAAATTTCGGTACGTTCCCCGCAATGACCGCAGACGTAAAAGCTCATGTTCTCTATGATGCCAAGCAACGGCACATTGACCTTCTGGAACATCATCATGCCCTTGCGCACGTCGTGGAGCGCCACTTCCTGTGGAGTGGTGACTGTCACAGCGCCCGCCAAGGACACCAATTGGGTCAGGGTCAATTGCGCGTCGCCGGTTCCAGGCGGCAGGTCGATCAGGAGGTAATCCAACTCCCCCCACAAGACGTCCCGAAAGAGTTGTTGAATCGCCGTGTGGACCATCGGACCGCGCCACACCACCGCCGTATCTTCCGGAACAAAAAATCCCATGGAGATGAGTTTGACTCCATGGCTCTCGGCCGGGGTAATTTTGCCGTCTTGTTGTTCGGGCGTTTTTTCGACACCCATCATCATCGGGATGTTGGGGCCGTAGATGTCGGCATCGAGCAATCCGACCTTGGCTCCGTTCAGACTCAGGGCGACCGCCAAATTGACGGCCACCGTTGATTTGCCGACGCCGCCTTTGCCGCTGCTGATCGCAATGACGTGTTTGACGCCGGGAATAATATTGGGTTTGGCGGCAGCGTCTTCTTGCTGCGGTGCGCCGCCTTGTTGGTCTGCCATAGTAGTGCCTCCTCCACCTCGCGGTTCCGGTTGGAATTCACGGGCTCACTGCCATCTTAAGCTATCGAGTCGCCGAAAAGAAATGGTTCACTGGTCGAGCGTGATTCTGGGTAGAAGAAGTCCGTGACGAGGAACGGGCCGGCATACATGAGTGTCACCGTAAAGTGCGCTCGCAGGGCCTCAGCCTGCCGGCTGTCTGCTAGGTGCGTTCTCGATGGAGGTTGTAGGTCAACCCCAGAAGCGAGAGCGTATAGATGAACCATTTGGACGGGTCAAAGTTGTACCACTTCGAGCCGTTCCGATAGTCGTGCGAGTAGGTATGGTGATAGTTGTGGTAGCCCTCTCCGAAACTGATGAACGAGATCAGCCAGCTGTCGCGGCTGCTGTCCTGGTTGCCATGCGGCTGACTGCCGATGATGTGGCAGAGGGAATTGATGGTAAACGTCGAGTTCAGTACCAGCACGGTGCGCAGCACTCCGGCCAGCAGAAAGCAGCCGAGCCCTCCGGTGAAGCCACTATTCAGATATCCGACCGCAAACGGCAGCAGCAAGCCTGAGGCGACGATCGCCCAGTAATACCGATGTTGCCAGTCGATCAGGGGATCGGTCCGCAATTTCGCTGCAAATCGATCATCACGATAGGGAGTCTTGAGGAACAACCAGCCGACATGGCTGTGCCAGAATCCCTTCGACGCATTGTAGGGATCGGCCTCTTCGTCCGTGTGTGCGTGGTGGCGAATATGGTCGGCGCACCACATCAAGGCGGAATTTTGCACCGCCCATCCGCCCATGATCAGCAGACCGGCTTTGACCCAAGGACGGCTTTCGAAGCTGCGATGGGTCATCATGCGGTGATAGCCCACCGTGATCCCCATCCCCGTCACGACATAGAGGATGCCGAGGAGGATCCAATCCAGGAGGCTGTAGTCATAGAAGTAGGCGAACAGCGGCACGCCGATGAAGGTCAATAGGGTGAGCGATGAAAAGAGGGCCACGGTGCCCCAACAGACGGATTGTGCGGACGAGTCGGCCATCGAACTCCTTCGAATTGTGTGCGCAACTCTTTCTCACAGTGCGCCGCCATATCTAGAGGGTGAGTCGTGTGAAACGGGGCGTATGCTAACGAAATTATGTTCAAATTTTCAAGTGAAGAAGCGCGGTGTATACTGCAGAGAAGATCCCTTCAAGGCTCAGGAGGAACCGATGCCTCTCGACCCTGCCCTACTCGAACCCCGTATTCGTGCAATCGGTGAAGACTTAGCCAAGCGTTCCGGCGGGCGGGCGCCCGGCTTGTTCGATTCTCGTTGGTGGTCGCAGGCGGCCATCAACCTGGCGATGAAAGATCCTTCGTTCAAAGCTCAGTTGTTCCGATTCATCGATGTCCTGCCCTCGTTGCGGGATGATGCGCAGGTCGTCCGATTGGCCGAGGAATATTTCGGTGACATGGGCGCACACTTGTTCGGCGCACAGTGGGGACTCAAGGCGCTGGCCTCCACCAAGCTGGGTGCCACCTTGAGCGGAAAGGCAATTCGTCATCAGGTCGAGCAGATGGCCACCTCCTTTATCGCCGGGGCCTCCATCGAGCAGGCCGTCCCGACCCTTCGTAAGTTATGGGACGACGGCCGGGCATTTTCGGTTGACCTACTGGGCGAGGCCAGTGTGAGCGAACGGGAGGCGGATGCCTATCGTGATCGGTGCCTGCTGGCCTTGCGCACGCTCGGCGAAGTCTGCCCCGCCTGGTCGTCCTTGCCCTTGCTTGAACGGGATCATCTGGGCTTGCTCCCCCGCGTGCAATTGTCGATCAAGATTTCGGCGCTCTATTCGCAGCTCGATCCGATCGATCCAGATGGCAGTTATCGCGTGCTCGCGGCTCGCTTGCGGCCGCTGTTGAATACGGCCTGCACTCTCCCCGCTTCGATCGTGTTCGATATGGAGCAAGCGGACACGAAGGACCTGATTCTCACCACCTTTATGCGGTTATTTTCAGAAGAGCCCTACCGGACCTTTCCGCATGCGGGCATTGCGTTGCAGGCCTACCGAACCGATACGCAGGAGGACGTGCGGAAGCTCTTGGCATGGGCGGCGGAGCGGCAGGTACCGATCACCATCCGGCTGGTGAAGGGCGCCTATTGGGATTCGGATGCGATTCGGTATCGCCAGCGCGGATGGCCGATGCCGCTGTTCGAGCAGAAGGCGCAGACCGATGTGAACTATGAGTCGCTCGTTCGTCTCCTCCTGGAGCACAGCCATGTCGTGCGGCCTGCGTTCGGTACGCACAATCTTCGTAGCCTGGCCGTAGTCGAAGCGGTTGCGGAAGCGCTTAAGCTGCCGTCGGAGGCCTGGGAATATCAGATGATCTATGGCATGGCGGAGCCCTTTCAATATGCGATGGCCGACCGAGGACGGCGCCTGCGCCTCTATACGCCGGTGGGAGAACTGTTGCCGGGCATGGCCTACCTCGTCCGTCGCCTATTGGAGAACACGTCGAATGAATCGTTCTTGCGGAAGGAATACGTGGAGTCGCAGCCGCTGACGTTGTTGCTGTCTCCTCCGGAGGTCACGCTTCCTTCCCACTCGTCGTCCGAGCCAGCGGAGGATGAAGTCACGCTGGCCAGTCGACGGCCTGAGTTCGTGAATGAGCCGGTGGCTGATTTCTCTCGTTCGGTGGTCCGTGAGGCCATGGTGAGAGGCCTCGATCTCGTGCGCAAGGAGTTGGGGCGGCGACTGGATGCGTCAACACTGGCATCCTATCCGCCGACGGGACCTGACTTGCGCTCCTTCAATCCTAGTCAGCCGGATCAACTTGTGGCGGTGCTGCAGAGTTATCAGCCTGCCGATGTCGCGAGACTCATGAAAGCGGCTGAAGCCCAGGCAGCAGAATGGAAAGACCGAACGGTCGCGGAACGCGTCGCGGTGATGCGCAAGGCCGGCGCCCTCATGCGAGCGCAGCGTTGGGAGTTAGCCGCATGGGAAGTATACGAGGAAGGCAAGCCCTGGCGAGAAGCAGATGCCGACGTGGCCGAGGCCATCGATTTCTTGGAATACTACGCAGGAGATATGGAACAGCTAGGGGCGGCCCGTCGGTTGGGCCAATATCCAGGGGAATTGAATGAGCTGATCTGGGGTCCGCGCGGGATCGCCGTCGTGATCTCACCGTGGAATTTCCCGCTCGCGATTCCAACGTGGAAGGTCGCGGCTGCATTGGTAACCGGCAATGCCGTCTTGTTCAAACCCTCCGAGCGCGCGTCGGTGATGGGTTACCGGCTTGCCGAGATCATGAGACAAGCCGGGGTGCCGGTGGGCGTTCTGCAGTATGTCCCCGGCGGCCCCGATGTGGGGCGCGCGTTAGTCACTCAGGCGTCTGTCGCCACGATTGCGTTTACGGGATCAAAGGATGTGGGCCTGGGGATTATGCAGGCCGCCGCCATTCTGCAGCCCGGGCAGCGGTTCGTCAAGCGAGTCATTGCCGAAATGGGCGGAAAAAACGCGATCATTGTCGATGACACCGCCGATCTCGACGAAGCGGTGACGGGAGTCGTGCAGTCGTTCACTGGTTATGCGGGGCAGAAGTGTTCGGCCTGTTCGCGCGTGATCCTGTTGGACTCCATTCATGATGAGTTCGTGCAACGATTGGCTGATGCCGTCATGAGTCTTCGGATTGGGACGGCCGAGGATCCGGCCACCCAAGTCGGGCCGGTGATCGATGCGCGCGCCCAGAAACGAATTCAGGAGTATCTTGCAATCGGACGACGCGAAGGCCAAGTCGTGGTCGATCGGTCGGCGGAGGGGCCGGGCTCTGCAGTCGGACCGGTGGTCATCGCGGGTATTCAGTCGACCCATCGGTTGGCGCAGGAGGAAGTTTTTGGTCCGGTGCTGGCCGTGATGCGAGCGCCATCGTTTGAACAGGCCCTGCAGCTGGCGAACGGTACGGCCTATGCGCTGACAGGAGGACTCTACTCACGGAGTCCCCGCCATATCGAGCTGGCGCGCCGGGCGTTCGATGTCGGAAACCTGTACATCAACCGACCGATCACCGGAGCATTGGTCGGTCGGCAGCCGTTCGGCGGGCACCGCTTATCGGGAGTGGGTGCGAAGGCCGGCGGGGAAGAGTACCTGAAACAATTCATGACTTCGCGTGTCGTCAGCGAACAGACTCTGCGGCGTGGATTCGCTCCGACCCTGTAGCGCCGGTGCGGGTTTCACATCAAATTCTTCAAGCTCTTCCGTGATGTCGGTGATGCTGCCGCGGTCGTCCTTAAGCGCGGCCAACTCCTGCCGTTCGACGTATTTCACCAGGCCCACGCCCTTCGCAAACCATGCCGTCATGACGTCCGTACCGACGGCCGTTCGATCGACGGAGGAGAGTCGAATGCGAAGCGTCATCCGTGCTTCCACTCGTATGGCATCGGCATAGGTCCCGGCGGGCACGGTGATAGATTCACGGCTGAGTACCGTCGAGTGCCCTTCGACATCGACATGCTCGTTGGTCCCGTCCCCGTCGATATCGCTCCCGAAATCGATATCTGTCCGGCTGAATTGCTGAAACGACTGCGACACGGTCATCGGAAACCGGATGATTTGATACGGCACGAGTTGCTT
>JBDTWG010000056.1:0-14348 GCA_040006855.1 Nitrospira sp. | reverse complement strand
TCCTCACTTTGGATGTTCTGGTACGCGTTGACGAAAGGTTGGAGGCCGGACGAGCAGTTGCGCTGCACCGAATAAGCCGGTGTGCGGACAGGGAGCCCGGCCATGAGCGCGATCACCCGCGCAACGTTGTACGCATCGCTCGTATGCCCGACAGAGCCTATGATCACTTCATCGATGAGATGGGGATCCACTTCGGCGCGTGAGATTGCTTCACGCACGACCAGCTCCCCCATCCTGTGCGGCGTGATGTCTTTTAGAACGCCGCCAAAGTTACCGATGGGAGTTCGTGCTCCGGCCGCAATGACGACCTCTCTCACGGAGACCTCCTTGCAAGCTGTCACATCGCCTTGCGCGACGCTTGCGCACCAGCGACAGATAGATCCGCTTCATCGCGTAATGCCCGTCGCAATACCTTTCCAATAATTGTGCGTGGCAATTCGCTGCGGAACTCAATCGCCACGGGAACCTTGAACCTCGCCAATGACTGACGACAATGCTCGATGAGCTCTCCTTCGGTCACGGCACATCCAGATTTCTGCACGACATACGCCTTCACCGCTTCGCCATAGTGACGATCAGGAGCACCCACGACCACCGCCTCGTGCACGGCCGGATGCTGGAAAAGGATTTCTTCGACTTCTCGCGGATACACCGTCTCGCCCCATGGCTTGATCACGTCCTTCTTGCGATCCAGGAAAAAGAAAAATCCTCGTTCGTCCCGCCTGACAATGTCTCCCGTATAGAGCCAGCCGTCCCGCAACACTGCTTGCGTATCTGCCTCTTTCCTCCAGTATCCCTGCATGACCTGAGGTCCACGGATGATCAGTTCTCCCGCTTCTCCGATCGGAAGGTCCCGAAGGCCCGTCTCTTCATCCACAATCCGCGCGTCGGTATCCGGAAACGGCAGTCCCATTGAACCGCGTGGATGTTCCCCATGGATCGGGTTGCAATGGGTCGTGGGACCCGCCTCGGTCAACCCGTATCCTTCTGAAATTTTCACCCCACTCAACCGCTCGAATCCTTCCTGCACCTCGGCTGGAAGCGGGCTGGCCCCGCAGAGACAGACTCGTATCGAATGCAGGTCGTACCGGCTGGCCTTCGGGAAGTCAGTGATCATTGAGAACATCATCGGAACTCCGGACACAATGGTGACTCGGTGCTTATGAATCGTCTTCACCGCTTCCTCGGCATGAAATCGTGGGAGCAAGATGATCTCACAGCCGGTCGCGACGGCCAGATTCTGACAGGTGCTCAGACCATAACAATGGAACAAGGGCACCGCACCCAGAAAGATTTCCTCGCCGTCATGAAAATCCGAACACCAGAAGCGGCCCTGCATGGCATTGACCACCACGTTGCGATGCGTGAGCATGACGCCTTTGGGGGTGCCGGTCGTGCCGCCGGTATATTGGATCTGTGCCAGAGCGTCGGGCTCCACAGAGGGCAGGCGCAAGGAGTCACTCTCGCGTTGTCGAGATGTCGAGTCGAGCAATTCGAGAAAATCATAGACCGGCGGATTTTTCTCGACCGCAATCCAGCGTTTTGCCAACCGCGCCTTGATTGGATACATCAGCCGTTTCATGGTCGGGAGAAAATCCCTGAGGCTGGTGATGATGATCCGTCCCGGTAGCTGTGCGCGTTCGCGAACGGCCCGGATGCGCGGATAAAAAAGATCCAACGCGACGATGGTCTCGCTGCCTGAATCGATCAGTTGACTCTGAATTTCTCTCTCGACATAGAGGGGATTCGTGGGCGTGACAATCGCTCCGGCCTTCAGGACACCGTAATAGGCAATCACCGCCTGCGGGATATTCGGCAACATGAGGGCGACCCGATCGCCCGTCTTGACGCCGAGCCGCCGCAGCCCGAGCGCAAAGCGAGTCGTCAGATCGTTCAGTTCACGGTAAGAAATGCGCGCACCGTAAAAGAAGAGTGCAGTTGATTCGGGAAACCGCGAGGCAGACCGGCGAAGAAGGTCCGGGACTGTCCATTCCGGATAAGCGGAGGTGAGAGGAACACCCGCATCATAGCGGCTGATCCAAGCGCGCTCCATATGATCCTCCGGCCCGTAAGCGGATCAATGAGATTGCCCGCGCAGCTCACCCGCCAGGTGCTGCACCGGCTGCGTCCATATCTGCGCGAAACTGGTCGACTTCCGTTCCAGCCCCATCCAAAACCCTTCAAGATAATCGAGGACCGCGTTCATTCCGAGGCGAAAATCGTTTTTCTCCATTTCCGACATACATGCGTTCGAGACGCATCCCGTTCCTTCTACAGCTGCCATGGCATGCTCCATGGCCTTTTCGTGCTCAGACTCGAGTTGTCGGTGGAACGTGAAGTACGTCATATCCATGCGGGGGCGCCGGGCTTCCTTTAATACAGTGAGCCCTGGAATCAAATGGTCCCACATCGTGATGGCCATGTTCTCCAGTCCAAACGAAGCCCCCAGCGCCGTCGCGTGGTTGCTGCTGCTGTACAGATCTTCCATCCCTTTGATGTACGCGCGAGTGGAGGGCATCATGGGTGTGCTCATGGCTTCGTGGATCTCAATGCCGAGAGAACGAAGGAAGTTTCGATACAGCAATTCATGGCGATTTTTGACGACGCCATCGCCGAGTTCCGAATAGAGGACTTTCGTCAGCTCATCGGCAACGGCTTCATCTTCGGTGTTGACCAGCTGGGCGGCGAGAATGCGGGGAAAGAAGCGTGCAAAACTATAAAACTCTACGGCGAACTCCTGCAACTCACCTTCGGTCACATCCCCGGCTCGAAAACGTGTCAGATAGGGGTTATTGATCGCTCCATGTCGAAGCACGTCCGCCCGCACTTGTTCGTAAAACGACATCGTGCACCTCCGCCGTCATACCAAGACGTCCCCACAAGTTCTGGCCGTGTTTCACAACAATTTCCTTTCTTTTATTCAACGCCATGCCTAGATAATACAAAATCTATATTGCGTGATGCAACTCTTATGTTATATAGTGTGCTCATCTGTGAATCGTCCTCAGCTGGATACCCAAAATGGCATGACCCCCTTCGACGTTTGACCGATGCCACGTAGGAGGACCCACCATGAAAGAAGCCATAGGCATTGATCACATCACCCTCTGCGTGAAGAACCTGGCCGCAGCGGAATCCCTCTTCACCACGGTTCTCGGGTTTCATGTCATCTGGTCGGCGCAGGATGTGGGCAGTGACAAATCCAGCATGGACACGGTCGTTGTCCAACGGGGCGATGCGAAGATCGCGCTGATGCAGGGCAGAAATAAGGAACGTCGATCTCAGATCTGTGACTTCATCGACAAATACGGCGAGGGTGTTCAGCATATTGCCATCGAAGTGGATGATATCGATGCGGTCTGTCAGGAGTGGGAAACCCATGGCGTCAGGTTCTGCGGAGATATCAAGAATGGGCGGGACGGTTTCGGACCCCTTAAACAACGATTCACGTATCCCCTGTTTCCGGGATGCGGCGTGTTCCTGGAACTGACCCAACGGCAGCACGGGCAGGAGGAGTCCAAAACCTTCGTGCGCGCCACAGTAGAAGCGCTCTATAAAGACATCGAACGAGATCAATCCAGAGGTGTCGAGAAAACTATCGTCGACTACGAAACTCTTCCGCTTCCATTTGAGGACGCGCCGTCAAAGACTTATCAGCGGGCGTCGTAGAACATCGAGCCGTACCTGACTCGTCAGGAGGTCCTGATGTACTTGGTGAAAAAAGGGTCCGCTCCCAACCAAGCCCATGTGGGGATTCCCGAGGGCCTGCACGAGGAGGAGCATGGTCGCCAAGGATTCAGCGGCCCTGCCTCGCATCTCTATCACCATCATCCCCCTACTGCTTGGAGCAGGATCGAAGGTCCCCTACAGCCTCGGGCGTTCGCTTGCACAGAGTTGGCGACTGCCGATTACCATTCCCCCGATGCACACCCAGTCATTGTCTTGCACAGCGCCGATGCACGCATCTCAATTTCCAGACGCCAAGAGACGATGCATCATTTCGTGCGCAATGCCGACGGCGACGAAATCGTCTTCGTGCATCGCGGGCGAGGGAAGTGGGAAACGGATTATGGCATTCTCAATTACGAACCCGGCGACTACCTGGTGATCCCGAAAGGCACGACCTATCGTGTCCATGTGGATTCGAAAGAAGAGCCGGGGCTGTTTCTCATTATTGAAACCTCGGCGCCAGTCGAGCTGCCGGATCGCGGCCCGCTCGGCCGTCATGCGTTATTTGATCCGGGTGTCCTCGTGACGCCGGAACTTGCCCCGCCTCCGGTAGATGCGTCAAGCCGACGCGAATGGGAGGTGCGTATCAAGCGGGATGGTGAGTACACGCGGGTGTTCTATCCGTTCTACCCCATGGACGTCGCAGGCTGGAAGGGCGACCTGTGGGTGGCCAAGTTGAACGTGCGGGATTTTCGTCCCGTGACCAGCCCGCGATACCACCTCCCACCTAGCGTACATATGACGTTTCAAGCCGGAGGGCTGCTGATTTCGACCTTCGCGCCGAGACCGCTGGAAAGCGATCCCAGCGCACTCCGTGTCCCGTTTTATCACCGCAACATGGATTATGACGAAGTACTCTTCTATCACCAGGGAGAGTTTTTTAGTCGCGCGGGAATTCAAGCCGGCATGTTGACGGTGCATCCTCAAGGGATCCACCACGGGCCGCAACCGCAGGCTATCGCCGCCAGCAAGACGAAGGAGCAGACGGACGAAGTCGCCCTGATGATCGAATCGCGACGCGCCTTCAAGGTGATGCCCGAATTTGAAGCCGTCGAACTGAAGGACTATGCCATGAGTTGGAGCCGCCCATGAAACTCGTGAGCTTCCACGTGCACACACCCGTCGGCACCTTCACCAGAATGGGCGCAGTACACGGTGCCTCGATCGTGGATCTCAATATGGCCCACGTCCGCCAGCTCACCGACCAAGACGAAGCACAGCCACGGCGTCTCGCCGACGCGCAGGTCCCGGCCACGATGTTGGAGCTTTTAGAAGGCGGCCCCTCTGCCATGGCCGCCGCCCGTCGCGCGCTCGATTATGTCGTGAGCTTCGGTTCACCTGTCACAGGTCCGGCGGGTGAGACCATCTTCTATGATCTCACTAGCGTGAGATTGACGGCTCCCCTGCCTAATCCTTCCTCGCTACGCGATTTTATCGCCTTCGAGGATCACATCGCCGCCACCTCCAAGCGACGCGGACAATCGATCCCACCGGAATGGTACAAAGCGCCGGTCTACTACAAAGGCAACCACCGGACAATCATCGGACCTGATCACGAGCTCCGTTGGCCGCTCAACACGCAGAAACTGGATTATGAGCTGGAATTGGCCTGCATCATCGGACGCAGGGGGATTGATATCGTCGAACGGGATGCCACGAAATACATCGCCGGCTATACGATCATGAACGACTTCAGCGCGAGAGACATCCAGTTTCAGGAAATGGCCTGTCGGCTCGGCCCGGCAAAAGGAAAAGATTTCGCGACCGCCATCGGACCCTGCATCGTCACGCCCGATGAAATTTCTGAGCTTGCGTCGCTACAGATGATCGCTCGTATTAATGGCGAGGTCTGGTCCGAAGGACGCTTTGGAACGATCCATTGGTCCTTCTCACAAATGATTGAACATGTGTCCCGAGGCGAGCCGATCTACCCCGGCGATCTGTTCGGATCCGGCACAGTCGGCGGCGGGTGCGGCTTGGAACTGGATCGATATCTGAAACCGGGGGATGTCGTCGAATTGGAGATTCAACCGATCGGGGTCCTTCGAACCACCATAGCGGCGAGCACATAAAAGGAGCGAGCGGCGGCCATGTTGTCAGCAACGACGAAATCCTCTGAGCGTGCATTGGACGCGCTGGTGCACCGACATAAGAACCTTTATGCAGGGCCGGAAATCAACATAAGAATCGAACACCTCATCCGCGATGCCCCGCATCCCACCCTGTCGTCTTGGGACATCCAGCGGTTGCTGCGCACCTCGCGAGCGGTCTATTTCGACAGCCACGTGCAAGTGGTCTCTGGCCACCACACCGGCATCTATGTACGGTTTGAGTCCATCGCGCGATTACCCGAACTCGTGACGACCATTGCAGCCAACATGGCGGAGTGGATCCTACAGACGTTTCGGCAGAATCCGCCTGCGGGGATTGTCACAACCGCGTCGGACGCGCGCCTGCTAGCGGAACGGACGAGCGAACTGCTTGGCGGGCGAATGCCGTTGCGTGTCGTCCTGACCCCCTTCAATCACGAGACAGGAAAAATCGGCACCGAGATCGTTCGCGGCAACATCGAAACGGGAGAACGCTTTCTCTCCCTCAACGACATTACCACTCGAGGGATGTGTGTCACCAAACTGGGAAAAGTCGTGACGGATCGCGGAGGTCAACTCGCCGGTATGATGGTGTTTGCCAGACGAGACAGCGGACAATTCCCCCTGATGGATGAGCTGACGACAACCTATCCATTCTATTCCAGCGTCGATTTGGATATGCCGCAGTGGGAGCCGGCCGACTGTCCGCTCTGTAAGGAGAACAAACCTTTATTGGCCTGGCATGATTTGCCGGAACTTTAACCAAGCCCAGTAAAGAGGAGGAGTTTATGGACCAGGCTGTCGTCGCGAAGGACATCAAGCGCAGCGACCTCCTAGAAATGTACTACTACCTCCGGCTGACGAGAAACCTGGAAGACCGGATCACCGCCCTGTACCGGCAGGGTCGCATCGTCGGGGGCGTGTATACCAGCCATGGAATGGAAGCCATCGCCGTCGGCTATGCCTCCGCGCTGAAACCGGACGATGTGATTGCTCCATTTCACCGCGATATGGGCGCCTTTCTGATTCGCGGGTTTTCCCCCGGGGAAATCATCGCCCAATACCTCGGCAAGCAGGCCGGTCCCACCAAAGGCAAAGACGGCAACGTCCACATGGGCGACCTGAAACGCGGCATGATCGGCTTCGTCAGTCATTTGGCCGACAACATGCCGGTCGCAGCCGGCGCAGCGCTCGCCTTCAAAATCAGAGGAGAGTCCCGTGTGGCCTTTGCCGGAACCGGCGACGGCGGAACAAGTCGCGGTGACTTTCATGAAGCCATGAACTTTGCCTCGGTCCGCAAACTTCCCGTCGTCTTCTTCTGCACCAACAATCAATATGCCTACTCGACGCCCTTGCGCTATCAAATGGCGATTGCCGATGTGGTCGACCGAGCCAAAGCCTACGGCATGCCGGGTGAGATCGTAGACGGGAACGACGTGGCGGATGTGTATCTGGCTTGTCAACGCGCCATCGCCAAGGCTCGCGCCGGAGAAGGACCGACGTTTCTTGAATTCAAGACCATGCGCATGCATGGCCACTCCGAGCACGATGCGGCGAAATATGTTCCGCGCGAGCTACTGGAAGCATGGAAACGTAAAGATCCAATCATCCGAGCCGAGCAGCTCCTGTCCCAGTTGGGTTACGGCGATGAGTCCTATTTCCACGAGGTGGGGGAACGAACCAAGAAGGAGGTCGACGTAGGAACGGAATTCGCCGAACAAAGTCCGCTGCCGGAAGGGCGGGAGACGCTGGTGGGAGTGTTCGCCACGGATGACGAGGTGCAACCATGACCACCGCAGCCCTCACCCAGGAAGTCACCTACATCGACGCGATCAGCCAGGCCTTGGATGAAGAAATGAGCCGCGATGAGCGCGTGTTTCTCATGGGTGAAGACATCGGCGCCTATGGCGGGGCCTTTAAGGTCACGGAGGGCTTCCAAAAGAAATATGGCGAATGGCGGGTGCTGGATACACCGATCTCCGAATCCGGCATTGTGGGCGCCGCGATCGGCGCAGCCATGATGGGATTGCGGCCCGTGGTCGAGATGCAATTCGCGGACTTCATTTCATGCGCCTTCGACCAGATCACCGAAGTGGCTGCAAAAAATCATTATCGGTGGGGCGCGGCCGTGCCCATGGTCATCCGGGCACCGTTCGGCGGTGGCGTCCATGGCGGTCCGTTCCACTCCGAATGTCCCGAAGGCTGGTTCTTCCATTCGCCAGGCCTCAAGATCGTCGCTCCCTCCACACCCTATGACGCCAAGGGACTCTTGAAGGCCGCGATTCGCGACCCCAATCCTGTCCTCTACTTCGAGCACAAGTTTCTCTATCGCCGGATTAAGGCGACCATGCCGCACGACGATTACATCGTCCCCATAGGAAAAGCTGAGGTGAAGCGGACCGGCAGCGACATATCGATCATCACCTATGGGGCGATGGTGCATCTGGCTTTGGAGGCTGCGGAGGTACTGCACAAAGAAGGAATTGAACTTGAAGTGGTGGATCTTCGCACGTTGATCCCTCTCGACAAAGAAACGATCTACGGCTCGGTGCGCAAGACCAGCAAGGCGATGATGCTGCATGAAGACAACAAAACCGGCGGCATCGGAGCCGAAATTTCGGCGCTGCTGGCGGAAGATTGCTTCGATTGTTTGGACGGGCCGATTCTCCGCATCGCGCCGCCGGACACGCCGGTGCCGTTCAGCACACCGCTGGAGGAATTCTTTCTTCCCAAGGTGAGCGACATCGTCGCAGGAGCGAAGAAGTTGGCGGCCTATTGATCAAGTCAGCGGCTGATATTCTGCGATCGAGAGAGTGCATCCATGGCGACCGACATTGTCATGCCCCAACTCGGTGAAAGTATCGCCGAAGGGACCGTTGTCAAGTGGCTGATCCCACAAGGCGGCTCTGTCGAAAAGGATCAGCCGCTCCTTGAAGTGGAAACCGAAAAGATCGCCCTCGATATTCCCTCTCCCGCGACAGGCTTCCTCACGGAAATCCTTGTGCCGGAAGGTCAAACGGTTCCGGTTGGAAGGTTGTTGGCCAGGCTTGATAGTGCACCGGCAACCGGCGTCGTAAGCCGTGTCGGAGGCGTGGGCGTGCGGCCGATGGAGACAGCGCAACTCGATCACCACTATTCTCCGGCTGTTCGGCAACTCGCGAGAGAGCACGGCGTGGACCCCTCCTCGATCACCGGTACGGGCGACGGCGGACGAGTGACCAAGAAAGATGTGCTGGACTATGTAGCGAAGGGCGACGCAGCTGCCCCTACGCTGAAACGGTCGGACAAGGCCCCAGTGTTCAGTCCCTCTCCCACCACTCCTCAGGAAGAGATTATTCCATTCACCCAGATGCGGAAGACCATCGCGGAACGCATGGTCTTCAGCCGCCGCACCGCGGCCCATGTGGCGACATTTTTCGAAGCAGACTTCTCCGGCATCGCCACATTTCGAGAAAGCCGCCCGTTGACCTACCTGCCTTTTGTGATCCATGCCGTCACCCGAGCCATGAAGGATCTGCCGCTTTTGAATTCCTCCTGGCGCGATCAGGGGCTCGCGATCAGGAAAAACATTCATGTGGGCATCGCGGTGGCGCTCGACGAAGGCCTCCTAGTCCCTGTCCTCCGCCACGCCGATCGGAAGGGACTGAATCAACTCGCCCATGAAGTCGCAGATCTTGCGGAACGGGCCAGAAACAAGAGGCTGGCTCCTGAGGAGGTGCAGGGCGGCACATTCACGATCACGAACCACGGTGGATTCGGGAGCCTCTTCAGTACGCCCATCATCAACCAACCGCAAGCCGCGATTCTGGGCGTCGGCTCGGTTCAGAAACGCCCGATCGTCATCAACGATGCCATTGCCATTCGACCCATGTGTTACCTGAGCCTGTCATTCGACCATCGCATCATCGACGGTGCGACGGCCGACCGATTCATGGCCAAGGTGAAGCAATACCTCGAACAGAGCGATTGGGAGAAGCTGCTGTGACAGCCAAACATGACGCCGTCATCGTGAGCGCGGTCAGGACACCGATGGGCAGCTTTAACGGAGTATTGAGTTCGGTTCCAGCGACCAAGCTCGGAAGCCTCGCCATTATCGAAGCCTTGAAACGCACAGGATTGCCCGGTGATCGAATCGATGAAGTCCTGATGGGATGTGTGCTCAGCGCCGGACTCGGCCAAGCACCGGCTAGACAAGCGGCAATCGGCGCGGGACTGCCCCATTCTGTCGGTGCCGTGACGGTCAATAAGGTCTGCGGGTCCAGCCTGCAAACCGTGATCATGGCGGCGAGAGCCATCGCGCTCGGAGACGCGCAGGTGATGGTGGCAGGTGGAATGGAAAACATGACGCGGGCTCCCTTCCTGCTGGAGAAGGCCCGGCAAGGTTATCGACTAGGCCATGGCGAGCTGACGGACAGTTTGATCAAGGACGGACTGTGGGATGTCTACAATCAGTTTCATATGGGAAGTGCCGGAGAATTGTGCGCCGCCAAGTATCGGTTATCGAGACAGGAAGTAGACGACTTCGCTTTGGAAAGTTATGGCCGCGCCCGGGAGGCGATTGCGACCGGCGCCTTCAAGAAGGAAATCGTCCCAGTGGAAGTGCCCCAGAAGAAGGGAGCGGCGGCTATCGTCACAGAGGACGAAGAACCGAATCGGGTGGATCTGGCGAAGCTGCGACAGCTCAAGCCGGTCTTTCAGGACGATGGAGTGTTGACGGTGGGGAATTCACCCTCCTGCAACGACGGAGCGGCGGCTTTGATCATCATGGCGGAAGAAGAAGCCAGCCGCCTTGGGCTCGCGCCGATGGCCCGCATCGTTGGGTATGCCGGCGCCGCGCTCGCGCCTGAATGGTTCACCATTGCGCCGGTCGAAGCCATCCGGCGGCTGCTCAAACAAACTGGACTGTCCATCGGCGACATCGACCTATTCGAGATCAATGAAGCCTTCTCGGCCGTGTCGCTGGCCATTAACCGTGAACTGGGATTGGATGCCAAGAAGGTCAATGTCAACGGAGGCGCGGTGGCCCTGGGCCATCCCATCGGGGCGACCGGAGCCAGGATCCTCACGACCTTGCTCCATGCCATGGAAGCGCGTGGCGCTCATCGCGGACTGGCCAGCCTCTGCATCGGAGGCGGCGAAGCGCTGGCGTTGCTGGTGGAGCGCTCACAATAGCTCCATGACGATCGACGACATTCAGACAATCGGAGTCGTAGGCGCAGGGCAGATGGGCCGAGGCATTGCGCAGGTGCTGGCGATTGCGGGCTGGAATGTTTTGCTGGTGGATGTGACGGAAGAGGCGTTGGAAGGCGCCACTAGAAAAATCTGGCAAGGAGTGATGAAGGCGGTAGAAAAGGGAGCGTTGCGAGGAGATCAAGCCGGATCGGCCATGGCGCGTATTCAGCCACTGCGGCAGGTGAAGCATGTGCGGGAGGCGCAAATGGTGATCGAGGCCATACCGGAAGATCCCGGCATGAAACGGGCATTGTTCACACAACTCGGGCAGATCTGCCCACCGCCGACGGTGCTGGCCAGTAATACCTCTTCGATTTCGATCACAAGTTTGGGCATGGCGTCGGGTCGCCCGGATCGTGTCGTCGGGATTCATTTCATGAATCCCGTTCCGATGATGCGCCTCGTCGAGGTCGTTCGTGCCGCAGAGACTTCCGACGACACGTTGAAACTTGCGTTGGCCCTCGTCCGTCGAACGGGCAAAACCCCGGTGGTCTGTCAGGATTCCCCAGGCTTCATCGTCAATCGAGTGCTGATGCCCATGATCAATGAAGCGATTTTTGCGCTGGAAGCTGAGGTAGCGACGGCCGACGCCATCGATTTGGCCATGGTGGAAGGAACCAACGCTCCAGTAGGACCGTTAGCCTTGGCCGATCGCATCGGTCTCGACACGGTGCTCGCGATCTGTGAGGTGCTCCATCATGATCTGCATGACCCCAAGTTCCGCCCCTGCCCCCTGCTGCGCCAATACGTCGAGGCCGGTTGGCTCGGCCGGAAGAGCGGGCACGGATTTTATCTTTACGGAGACGAGGCGGTGAATGTGAGCTGACTTTGTCCGTCTCGGCCGTCTTTCGGAGGACCTGCCTTATGAAGGAACGGAAGTCTCGATTCACCTCCCTCTCTGGTCTGGATATCGAACGCGTCTACACCCCTGACCACCTCAAAGGCTGGAGCGCCGAGCAGGACCTCGGCCAACCGGGCACATTTCCTTACACACGCGGCATCTACCCCACCATGTACCGCAGCCGACTCTGGACGATGCGGCAATTCGCCGGATTCGGCTCCGCGGACGACACCAATCAACGATTCAAGTACCTAATGGCGCAGGGCCAGACCGGCCTCAGTGTCGCGTTTGACCTACCGACCCTTATGGGTCTCGATTCGGATGATCCGAGGGCGAGGGGCGAAGTGGGCTACTGCGGCGTGGCGATCTCGTCGCTCGCCGACATGGAGCGGCTGTTCGACGACATCCCGCTCGATCAGGTCACCACCTCGATGACCATCAACGGACCGGCTGCCGTGATCTTCGCCATGTATCTGGCAGTCGCGAAGAAGCGTGGTATCCCGCTCGACCATCTCGGGGGCACGATTCAGAACGATATCCTCAAGGAATATATCGCCCAGAAGGAATGGCTCTTCCCACCGGAACCGCACATCACGTTGATCGTCGACACGATCGCCTATTGCGCGAGTCATCTTCCGAAGTGGCATCCGATCAGCATCAGCGGCTATCACATCAGGGAAGCCGGCTCCACGGCGGTCCAGGAGTTGGCCTTTACCCTCTACGACGGACTGACCTATGTGGAAGCCGCAGTGAAGTCCGGCCTGGACGTGGATGCCTTCGCCCCGCAGCTCTCCTTCTTCTTCAACGTGCATAACGATTTCTTTGAAGAGATCGCCAAGTTCCGCGCCGCTCGGCGGTTGTGGGCCCGCGAAATGGAGCGGCGGTACCACCCCAAGGATCCTCGTTCCCTCCAACTCCGCTGCCATGCCCAGACAGCCGGCTGTTCCCTGACCGCCCAACAGCCGATGAACAACGTGGTGCGGACCACCCTCCAAGCGTTCGCCGCCGTGCTCGGCGGGACTCAATCACTCCACACCAACTCGATGGACGAAACCCTGGCTCTGCCCACCGAAGAAGCGGTGAAGCTCGCGCTGCGGACACAACAGGTCATCGCCGCTGAAAGCGAAACGGTCAACAGCGTCGATCCATTGGGCGGCTCCTATTTTGTCGAGTCACTGACCAATCGATTGGAAGAAGGGGCGAGGGACTATTTCCGAAGACTGGACGCGATGGGTGGAATGGTGAAGGCCATCGAGAGCGGGTTTCCACAGCGAGAGATTCTTGATGCGTCGTTACGGTACCAGCACGAGATCGAACAGCAGGAGCGAAGTATTGTCGGCGTGACCGATCATGTGGAGCAGGAAAACCGGTCCATTCCAATTTTGAAGATCGGACCGGAGGTGGAACAGGAACAGGTCGCGCGCCTGTCCGATCTCAGGAAATCGCGTGATCCGTTCAAAATGGCCGGCTCACTAGAGGAGCTGCAAGAGATGGCCGCCTGTCATCAGAGCCTCATGCCTTCTCTGATTGAAGCGGTCACGGCCAAGGCCACGTTGGGCGAGATTTGCGCGGCGTTGAAGGAAGTATACGGTACCTATCGGGAACCGGTGGTGTTGTGAAACTTGGCGCGTTTGAAATCCATCCTATGACCGATGGCCGGTTTCGGCTCGATGGCGGGGCCATGTTCGGTGTGGTGCCGAAAGCCCTGTGGCAGAAATGCTGCCCGGCGGATGAGTTGAATCGCATTCCACTCAACCTGAATTGTCTATTGATCCAAGCCCACGGCAAAAACGTGCTGGTCGATACGGGGCTGGGCGATAAGGAGGATGCGAAGTTTCAGTCGATGTTTGCGGTCGAACGGACACCGTCCTTGCGCGACTCGTTACAGCGCCATGGTCTTGGTCCTGACGACATTCATCTGGTAATCAACACCCATCTGCACTTCGACCATGCCGGAGGCAATACGGTCACGAGCGGGAACGGCGCCCTGCTGGCGGCCTTTCCTAAAGCGACCTACTACGTGCAACAGGGGGAGTACCAAGACGCAGTCACTGCCAATGAACGGACAAGGGCTAGTTACCGACGTGACAATTTCACGCCGGTCGCGCAACTGCATCAATGGGAGTTTCTGCACGGCGATACGGAACTCCTGCCGGGAGTCACCACGGTGGTCACAGCCGGGCATACGCGCCACCACCAGAGCGTCAAGGTGGAGTCAGAAGGCCGGATCGCCTTCTTCCTGGGCGATCTTATTCCGACTGTCTCGCATCTGCCCCTGCCCTACATCATGGGGTACGACCTTGATCCCATGCAGACGCTCGACACCAAGCGGTGGGTGCTCGATCGAGCGTTCGAGGAAGATTGGCTTCTGGTTTTCGAGCATGATCCGCTGATCCGGGCGGGTCATGTCAGGAAGGATGCGGAGGGAAGGTATTTTCTGCAAGAGGTACCGTTAT
>JBDTWG010000055.1:0-14365 GCA_040006855.1 Nitrospira sp. | reverse complement strand
GCCAAGACGTTGCAGGAAGTGAAGGAAGCGCTGGCCGGACAAGCCGACATTATTTTGCTCGACAACATGTCCCCTGCCCTCGTGCGGAAGGCCGTCGAACTCATTAAGACACGCGCCTTAGTCGAGGTCTCGGGGGGAATGACGCTCCAGACAGTCAAAGATATGGCCCAGGCCGGTGCTGATTTCATTTCAGTCGGGGCCCTCACACACTCTGCTCCCGCCGCTAACCTGAGCATGGACCTGTCTGTACAACGAGGACGCCGTGGGCGAACCCGCTAACGGTCCCTCCGCGTCAGCCACCGACCAGCTGAACATCGACCGTCTTCAACGCAGCCTGCGAACTCATTCCTTTGGAAGAATGCTGCGCTACAGCCCGTCCACGGCGTCCACCAACGCCGATGCGTTGGCATACCTGCAGCAACATGCCGAGCCAGCAAGCCTGAATGGAACGGCCATACTCGCTGAATGCCAAACGGCCGGCCGTGGACGGCGTGGACGAACCTGGCACTCACCGGCCCACGGCAACATCTATAGCTCGGTGATCGTGGTGCCGGCTCCGGAAGCCCACCGCACCGGTCCATGGCTCTCCTGGGTTCCGTTGTTCTCCGCACTCGCAGTAGCCGATTGTCTTTCGAGCCACGCAGGTCTCGTCGTCTCCGTGAAATGGCCGAACGATCTCCTGATCGGCGAGAAGAAGGTCGGGGGCATCCTCTGCGAACAGACTTCCACCCCCAACAAGACCATGGCCATCGTCATTGGCATAGGGCTGAACATCAATGCCACGCTCGATAGTTTCCCCCATGAGCTCAGAACCGGCGCGACTTCGTTGGCGGCGGAAGGTGGCCGGTCCTTCGACCGTGTGGCGATCCTTGCGGACCTCTACTTCCGGCTCGAACAACGCGTGGATCGTCTCTTCCTCGATGGCCCGACCGGAATGATCGACGAATTCACACAACGTTGTTCTACGCTCGGCCACAGGGTCCGTGTGACGTTGGAAGAACAGGGCGTGGTGCAGGGCATCGCCGAATCGATCGGCCCGGATGGCTGTCTCTGTCTCCGTGTGGTGTCCGATGCCGGCGCTGCATTGCCCGGTTCGCTTCTAGAAATCAGAAGCGCGGAAGTCGTCCATCTGCGAGGGTGAAATTCTGGACCCGTTTGCGATAAGGTAGCCACACGATGCTGCTGGCGATCGACATCGGTAATACCAATGTAGTCTGGGGCCTGTTCGAAGGTTCCACCTTGCGCGGTCACTGGCGTCTGGCCACTGAATCCCGGCGAACCGATAATGAATACGGCATTCTGTTGCTGAATTTGCTTCAGAACGCTGGGTTCACCCCGGCCCAGATTACCGGCTGTATTTTTTCCAGCGTGGTGCCCGCGCTGACCGCGACATTCGAGTCAATGATCCAGACGTATTTTCATCATACCCCGGTGATCGTCGGTCCTGAAAGCGACTCCGGGCTGATCATCCGTTATGCCAACCCGAAAGAAATCGGCAGCGACCGCATTGTCAATGCCGCCGCCGCTTACGCGCGCTACCGCTCGGACCTGATCATCGTCGACTTCGGGACGGCCACGACCTTTTGCGCCGTGACGAAGTCTGCCGAATATCTCGGCGGCGTGATCGCTCCTGGCCTCGGCATTTCGGCGGATGCGTTATTTTCCCGTACTGCGAAGCTACCCAAGGTGGAAATTATCCGACCCAAAACCGTGATCGGAGTGGATACGGTCGGAGGCATCCAGAGCGGCCTCCTCTTCGGGTATGTGGGCCTGGTCGATGGCATCGTCCGCCGCATGGAACGGGAATTGGGACATTCCACCACCGTGATTGCGACCGGCGGACTCGCCTCGATCATCGCCAAGGAAACAGAATCTATCCGCGAGGTGCGCCCATTCCTGACGCTGGAGGGATTGGAGCTGTTGTACCATCGGAACCATCTGACATAAGGTTTCACCGGCCCCCTCGTGCGCATCATCCCCTCACGAAGACATATACCGATCGGAAAAAACGATGATTTCTTCTCATTCCCCGTTGACTTCGGTTTCCACGTGGCTATCTCACTCCCCAGTGTAGGTGCAGACTATGAATGAAGACGACAATAAGACACACAGTATCCATAGCTTAGACGGGCAGGCTGAGGAATCCACGGAGGGATCCTCTGAACTTCAGCAGGCGCTGGAATCCAAGACCGATGAGTGTAAAGCACTCAATGAGAAGTATCTTCGTCTCGCAGCTGAATTCGACAACTATAAACGGCTCGCCCAGCGGGACCAACGGGATCAGATCAAGTACGGTAATGAACAGATCCTCAAGGAACTTTTGCCGGTAGTGGACAACCTGGAGAGAGCTATCAAGTCATCCAAAGGGACGAACTCGGCCGATGCAGTGACCCAGGGAGTGGAATTGACCCTCAAACAACTCGTTGGCGCGCTCACCAAGTTTGGCGTCACCGCGGTCGAGAGCGTCGGACAAACCTTTGATCCCGCCACTCAACAGGCGGTTGCCCAGGTGCCGTCAGACACCGTTCCTGAGAACCATGTCGTGGATGAGTATCAAAAGGGCTATCTACTTCAAGATCGGATCCTCAGGGCTGCGATGGTGACCGTTTCAACAGGAGCATCAAATTAATTAAAGACTGAGCGGCACGCATCCACAATCGCCATCACGAGCACAGCTGACACGTTTACATACTGATATCTTTTGCGAAGGAGCCAACCCATGGGCAAAGTCATAGGAATCGACCTCGGCACGACGAACTCCTGCGTCGCCATCATGAGTGGCGGAGACCCGGTCGTCATCGCCAATGCGGAAGGAAGCCGCACGACTCCCTCGGTCGTCGGCATCACCGACAAGAACGAGCGTTTGGTCGGACAAATTGCCAAGCGGCAAGCGATCACCAATCCTGAAAACACCATCTTCTCCGTAAAACGACTGATGGGACGGAAGTTCCGCAGCAAAGAAGTGCAGGAAGCCATGAAGCGGCTCCCCTACAAAGTGGTGGAAGCAGACAATGGCGATGCGCACGTCGAGTTGCGTGGAAAGCGTTACAGCCCGCCGGAAGTCTCGGCGATGATTTTGCAGAAAATGCGGCAGACCGCCGAAGATTACCTCGGCGAAAAGGTCACCGAAGCGGTCGTCACTGTTCCCGCCTATTTTGACGACAGCCAGCGCCAAGCCACCAAAGATGCCGGGCAGATCGCCGGGTTGAACGTGCTCCGTATCATCAACGAGCCGACAGCGGCCTCGCTCGCCTATGGGCTCGATAAGAAAAAAGACGAGCGCATTGCCGTGTACGACCTCGGCGGCGGCACCTTCGACGTGTCAGTCCTCGAGATCGGTGAGGGCGTGTTCGAGGTAAAGTCCACCAACGGCGACACCTATCTAGGCGGCGATGACTTCGATCAACGCGTGATGGACTGGCTCGTCGAAGAATTTAAGAAAGACCAAGGTATCGACCTGCGCAAAGACCGCATGGCGCTGCAGCGCCTCAAGGAAGCGGCTGAGCGGGCAAAGATCGAGCTCTCCTCTTCGCAGGAAAGCGAGATCAATCTGCCGTTCATCACGGCGGATGCCAGCGGTCCCAAACATATGGTGCTGAAACTCACCCGCTCCAAGCTGGAACAACTTGTCGACGACCTGATTCAGCGAACCATCGAGCCCTGCCGGAAGGCACTATCCGACGCGAGCGTAACCGCCAAGGATATCCAAGAGGTGGTTCTGGTTGGCGGCATGACCCGGATGCCGAAAGTCATCCAGGTTGTCAAAGACTTCTTTGGGAAAGAGCCGCACCGCGGCGTAAACCCGGATGAAGTGGTCGCCATCGGAGCCGGCGTGCAGGGCGGTGTGTTGAAGGGTGAAGTGAAAGATGTCCTGTTGTTGGACGTCACGCCATTGTCCCTGGGTATTGAAACGCTCGGCGGCGTCTTCACGAAACTGATCGAGCGGAACACCACGATTCCGACGAAGAAGAGCCAAGTGTTCTCCACCGCCGCTGACAATCAGACCGCCGTCACCATTCGGGTCTTCCAGGGCGAGCGAGAAATGGCGAACGACAATAAGCTGCTGGGGCAATTCGATCTTGTCGGAATTCCGCCGGCACCGCGCGGGATGCCGCAGGTCGAAGTCTCCTTCGACATCGATGCCAACGGTATCGTCCATGTGGCGGCCAAAGATCTGGCCACGCAGAAGGAACAGTCCATTAAGATTACGGCATCCAGCGGGCTCAGCAAGGACGAAGTTGACAAGCTCGTCAAAGACGCCCAATCGCATACGGAAGACGACAAGAAGCGTCGCCGCGTGGCGGAAGCTCGCAATCAGGCCGACTCGCTCCTGTATACGACTGAGAAAAACCTCAGCGAGCACGGCGATAAGATCAGTGAAGATGACAAAACCAAGATCACCGAAGCGATCACGGGGCTGCGCAAGGCGATGGAAGGCGACGATCCCGGAGCGATTGAGTCTGCGACACAAACGTTGACGGCGGCCTCTCACAAGCTGGCCGAAGAGATGTACAAGAAAGCCTCAGCGGCCGCAGGTGGTGGCGCGGATGCAAGCGCTTCAGCCGGAGACGGCAGCGGTTCGCAGGCCAAGACCGATGAGAAGGTCGTGGATGCGGAATTCGAAGAAGTGGATAAAGACAAGAAGTAACCTCATCACTGTCCGCACGACCGGGTTTCACCATTGTGTGGAACTCGGTCGTGCCGCACGGTAGACCGGATAAGATTTTCCGTGGCTAAGCGCGACTACTACGAAACTCTCGGCATTGAGCGGACTGCCTCTGACGACGAGATCAAAAAAGCATTCCGTAAGCTCGCCCGCCAACACCATCCCGATCTCCACGCTTCTCCTGAGCACAAAAAAACAGCCGAGGAAAAGTTCAAAGAAATCAACGAAGCGTATGAGGTCATTAGCGACCAGGGCAAACGACGACAGTATGATACCTTTGGCCATGCCGGTGGACCACAGGGAGCGGAAGGTTTTGGTGGACAGGGCGGGTTCGGCGACATCTTCAACGATATTTTTGAAGATTTTTTCGGCCAGCCGCGTGGCCGAGGCAGATCCGAACGCGGCAACGACCTCCAATACAATCTGGATTTGACGTTCGAAGAGTCCGTATTCGGCAAGGAAGCGAAGCTGAAAATCCCTCGATGGGAGACCTGTGCCGACTGTAAAGGCACGGGTGCGAAGTCAGCCACGGCCATCAAGATGTGCCCGGCCTGCAAAGGGCAGGGTCAGTTGCGATTCCAGCAGGGATTTTTCAGCGTCAGCCGCCCCTGCGGTCAATGCGAAGGCGTGGGACAAATCATTACTGAACCCTGCCAGGTCTGCGGTGGGCGGCAACGTCTCCGCAAAGAGCGTATGCTCTCCGTGCAAATTCCCGGCGGCATAGAAACGGGCATGAGACTACGTCTGGCGAATGAAGGCGAGCACGGAGTCCAAGGCGGCCCGCAGGGGGACCTGTATGTCGCTGTGACGGTGAAACCCCATCCCCTCTTTCGCCGCGAAGGCCAGGATGTCGCCTGCGATCTTCCCGTCAACCTCGTCACTGCCATTCTCGGTGGCCGCGTGGAGGTGCCGACCCTCAAAGGGAATACCTTCATGAAGGTTCCTGCCGGTACGCAACCGGATAAAATCCTCCGGCTGAAAGGGCTCGGATTTCCGAACTTGAAGGGCGGTTCTACCGGAGACCAAGTGTTCAACGTCAAGGTCGAAATACCCACGAAGCTGAGCTCGCGGCAAAAGGAATTGCTCGAAGAATTCGCCAAGGAAAGTGGCTATACGAAGGACACCGAGGGCGAGGGTTTTCTGGACAAGATGAAAACGTTCTTCGAGTAGACGCCACAGTACCCGCCTGATTCCGCCGACCACCATGCCGGCATTTTTCATCCCTTCATCCGACATTCATGGCACAGAAATCATCCTCATCGGCGATCTCTGCCACCATTTGCGCGCCAGCCTTCGGGTGAGACCCGGAGAATGTCTGTGGCTCACCGATGAGCAGCGACGACGCTATCGTGTCGAGGTAGTGGAACTGGCGCAACACCAAATAACTGGCCGCATTCTTGACCAGCTGGAAGGTCCCGCTGAGATCGGCCCGACCGTGCTGCTCGCCCAGGCACTGCTCAAGGGCGACCATATGGATTGGGTCGTGCAGAAAGCGAGCGAGTTGGGTGTGCGGACGATTCTGCCGCTGGTCTCCCAACATGGCGTCGTAAGGCCGCAAGCCGGACGAATCGCCACGCAGGTATCCCGCTGGCAGCGTATCGCGACCGAGGCGGCTCAACAGTCCGAACAATGGCAACTGCCGCATGTGTTGGAGCCGCTGGATTCGCGGCGTTTCTTTTCAACCAGGACAGCTACCTGCGCACTCATCTTGGCCGAACGCCGAGAGGCAGTGGCATTGTCGCATGTACCGCTTCCCGCTCTCCTGACGGAAAGCGTGGCCCTGATCATCGGTCCTGAAGGGGGGTGGGCAGAGGAAGAACTCACCCTGGCGCTCGCGCAAGGATGTCACGCCGTAAGTCTGGGCGCCCACATTCTCCGTGCGGATACCGCAGCGGTGACGGCGCTCAGTATTGTGCAGAGTCGTTTGGGACGATTGGGGTAAATCAGCCCGGTCGAACCGAAAGCCTACCACCTGCCAGAGCTGATTGCGATGATGGTTCCCCCCTCGCCTGCGGCCCATCCGGCGGTCGCCCGCGGAAAACTCAGGGCCATGAGGGAACGTTTGACAGGACTAATGTGCTCAACCCAATTATAGCCGGCATCGCTCGTGCTCAGGATCTGGCCATGTTCTCCCACGATCCACCCCTGCTGGGCATCGGTGAAACGCACACGAATCAGATCGGTGAGCTTGTTGCAGGTCCGTCCGCAGGGCAATGTGCGATCGATCCAGTGAATTCCTCCGTCGGTCGTTTGAAACAAGGCGCCTGCATTCCCGACCGCCCAGCCGTTCGCCTCATCTGCAAAGGCCACATCAAAAAATGTCGCCGAGCTCTGACTGAGCTGTGGAGACCAGGTGGCGCCGCCGTCAGAAGTCGTGAGGATTGTGCCCAAGGCACCCACGATCGTTCCATGTTGCTCGTTTGTCAGTGCGATGGAGTGGAGCGCCGCGCTCGTGCCGCTGGCTTGGTCCGTCCAGTTCTCTCCCCCATCCTTCGTCTGAAGTATCGTTCCGTTTCCGCCGACCATCCAGCCCTTTAGATGCGAGACGAATGCAATTCCGTACAACGGCGCCTGGGTCGACACGATCATCACATTCCAGGTCTCCCCGCCGTCCTGACTCGTCCGCACCGTGCCATTGGCACCCACGACCCAGCCGCGATGGGCATCACGAAAATACACGGCCGTGAGCAACGCCGAAGTTCCACTGGACACTTTCTTCCATTTGCGGCCGCCGTCGGTCGTCTTGAGAATGGTCCCGCCTGAGCCGACCGCCCAGCCAAGTTGGGAATCGTGGAAAAACATCCCCAGCAGCGTGGCCTCAGAACCGCTTTTCTGCATAGCCACGGTCACCCGCGCGTCCGGAGAAGCGGCCTCAACCCTACCCGAAATAAACAGAGCGACCACAAAACAGACTGCAAACGCCAGAGTGGGCAATGTTCGACGCCTCATTGTTGGTGGTGAGTATTCTCAGTGCCAGGGTTACGCCAGTAGCTCGCATCGGGCAACCCCGTGGGTTGAATCGTGAACGTCCCTGCCTCCAGCGTCACCCATTTTTTCGGCGTGCAGCAGGAGCCGTCCGGCAGAAGGTCCCACGATCCCCGGCGAACCACGAGCGGCCCGGACGTCAGATCCGGATTAAACTCGCCGGGCTTGCCCACGCCGTAAGAATGTCGATGAGGAATTTTGACTTGGATTTCCGTGTCCGTCCAGGACTGCACGATCGCCCCGATTCCGTTGAACAACACTTCGGTTCGGGATACGTTCTCTCCCAACACGGGAGCAACCCGGGCATAGACACTATCCGTGATAGCCTTGCTTGGTTCGGCCGTCTTGAGAAACTTCCCGAACCCGCTTCCCTTGATCGTCACCACCTCGTCCAATCCCCCGGTGGTCGGACTGTAGGAATCGATCTTCGGCGTAGCCAATGTAAACATACCGACTTCGGTCTCTAGTACCTTCTTATCGGCACAACAGGTACCGTCTGGCTTCGGTGAATTGGCGGCGCGTTTCACGACCACCGGGCCACTCTTGGCGCTGTAGGGTACCCAGACGTCGATCCGGTCGTTGCCCCACCGATAAACAATGGCCGGCTCCCCGCCGATCTCGACCGTGTTTTCGCTCAGTGAAAAATCAATGTAATTGTAAGGAGTGGAACCGGCTTCGGAGTAGAATCCAAAATTGTCTCCGGTAATCTTCAACAGAGTTCCAATCGGAGCTTGAGCCGGAGTTAGACCGGTCGCCTGGGGCGTCTGCACCGTATAGGACCCGACGGTTCGCTCCTGCCCGTTTCGTTTCATCACCACAGGGCCGGTCTGCGCATCGAGCGGCGCATGCACCACAATGGCCGTATCGGTCCATTGCGACACTGTGGCCAGGTGGCCGCCGAACGAGACCCCATCCTCAGGGTTTCTCGTCGCGCCGAATCCCTTCCCGAACAACACGACCTTCGTGCCCACCGGACCACTCACCGGGTCGACGCGGACTGAAGCCAGCACCCCCACCGGCATGGCGTTACTCACGACCTGCTTCACCGGCGCGCAGCAGGAGCCGTCAGGAAGCGGGTCGGACGAGGCCATGCGGACCACCACGTCACCCGCCTGCACGTTGGCCGGCAATTCAACCTCGATCTTGTCGTCACGCCACTTGCGCACACGAACGGTCACGTCGCCCACGGCCACACTGTTGACTCCGAAAATGGTGTTCGGATCACGCGGTCCGGCGGTATTGCCGAAATGTTCGCCGGTGATCTCCAGAATCGTCCCAGGTTCCGCCTCCGTCGGCGTCAAAGACTGAATCGTCGGCTGCAAACGAGTAAAGGCGCCTGTTTTCAGATGTTTCTTACCGATGATCACCTCGACAGGACCATTCGTGGCCTGAGACGGGACTCGAACCTCGATGAGATCAGGTTCCCACCGCTGGACCAAGGCGGGCGCTCCTTGGAACGTCACCTGGTTGTACCGCGTCGATTTAAAAGGGCCGAAGCCCTTTCCCGTGATCGAGAGCGTCGCTCCCGGCACGGCGGCATTGGGATGGAGCGCCGGCGCCTCCGCTTGAGCGACACCAGAGAAAAAAGGCCCCGCGAGAAGAACGAAGCCGGCAATCATACAAGCAATGGATTTCATGCGATCGTACTCCCTAGCAATAACCTGCGAGTGAGCCTGGCCAGGAGACCTGAACACGGCCTAATGAGTACATGTGAAACAAGCGCCCCCGCACGTGGCACAGAAACCCCACGCACTGAGGCAGAAGGGCCGGATGGGGGTGCGGCGTCAAGCCAAGGAACTGACGGACTATAACAAGCGGATTTTTTTGATGTCAAGGCGAGTAGCGTGCGCGAGAACAGATAGCGGGAAAGAACCGTTTAGGGTTTTTTGACCTGAACCAACAATTCGAGTTCAATTGCCGCATGCAGCGGTAACTCCGCCGCACCGAGCGCCACTCTGGCATGTCGTCCACTCTCACCGAAAATCTGTACCAGCAAGTCCGACGCCCCATTGATCACCGCGGGCTGCTGCGCAAATCCCGCGGCCGACGCGACATGACCCACCATACGCACAATTCGCTGCACACGATCCAACGAGCCCAACTCATGCTTCACCACCGCCAGCGCATTGAGCAGCGCCAATCTGGCCGCCTCAGCTCCACGCGCTACCGTGACGCCATCGCCGAGCTTTCCTGTGATGACGACCTGACCGTCACGAAAGGGCAACATGCCACTGAGATAGAGCAAATCACCGACGAGGACTGCCGGCACGTAACTCGCCACTGGTTTGGGAGGAGCCGGCAACTCGATGCCGAGTGTGTCCAACTTGGCGTCAATCGACACGGTCTGTCCTTTCTCTCACGTGACTAACGGGACTGTAGCGCGTCGAGGAAACTGTCGCCCCAGGGTAACCTGGTCGCCCCCAGCGCCTCGCCGATCGTTTGGCCGAGGTCTGCTGCCGTCGTCCTCGTCCCGACATTCACGCCGCGCGCGAGTCGAGGTCCGGTCACCAGGCAGGGCACGTACTCCCGCGAATGTCCCGGCGCCGGTCTGGCGCAATCGAAGCCATGATCACCGGTGATGATCAAGACATCGCCGATCTTAAGGCATTCTTGAAGGTCCCGGAGGCGCCGATCAAAGTGTTGCAACGTCGACACCGTGGCATGGAGATCGGGGCTGATCACCGGCAAGTTGGCGTAGATCAACCCACGAGGCACCTTACTGAACATCCCGACGACTTCGTCCATGACCGCCTCCGGCTGAAACAACGGCACCGACCTCGTGATCCCGCGCCCGCTAAACAAGTCGCCGACTTTTCCCACCCCGATCACGAGCTGGCTGGCCCGGCTCAGGTGATCGAGCAGCGTCAGTCCCGGCGGCTCGACCGCAAAATCCCGCCGGCGCTCTGTCACCGTCAATCCGCCTGGCTGACCGACGAAGGGACAGGCCACGACGCGCACAATAGGCATGAGCTGCTTCAGCAACTTTCTGGCTTCACGCGCCAGACGATAGAGTTCATCCACCGGTATCACGTGCTCATGCGCCGCTAGAAAAATGGTGCCCGTGGTATCGATCCAGGCGATCGGGGTTCCGGATTTCTGCTGCTGCCCACCAAACTCGGCGATCGGCTCAAGGCCCACGGCCCTGCAATTGCCCAGCGTCTTCTGGCCCAACGCGGCTTCCAGCGCCGTGGACAGCTCGGGCGTAAACGTCTCGCAGGGGCGCTGGCCGGCTTCGATCACGTAGCCGGCCAATTCCCAATGTCCAGTGAGTGAATTCTTTCCTTTAGTGGCAAAACCGAGCATGCCGAAGCAGCCCTCAGGTTGAGCCATCGGTCGAATGCCCTGAAATTGTCCCAGGTGCCCGAGGCCGAGTTGTTCGAGATTCGGCAGCGCCAATCCCTTGGAAATGGCCGCCAACCGCTGGAGGGTGTTGCAGCCGCCATCGCCATAGGATTCCGCATCGGGCAAGGCACCGATACCAAAGCCATCCAACACCAGAAGAACGATTCGAGTCATCATGGGCGCACTATATCAAATCCGCCGGAACGAGCAAGACATTCACGCGGCACGGTCGCTTAGCGTCCGGCCAGGCACGCTGCACGCCACTCGTCCAGAATTTTGAGGCTGGCGCTGGTGCCGATCCGGTCGGCGCCGGCCTCCAGCAATTCTCGCGTGGCCTTCCAATCTCTGATCCCACCCGACGCCTTGACTTTCGCGCGACCGGCAACCGTCTCTTTCAGCAACCGGACGTCTTCGACTGTCGCTCCAGCTTGGTTAAACCCGGTCGAGGTCTTCACGTAGTCCATGCCCGCTTCGACGGCCAAATGACAGGCCGTGATTTTTTCCTCGCGCGTCAACAAGCACGTCTCCAAAATCACTTTATGGTTCACCCCCGGTGTCGCGTGGACCACAGCGGCCATATCGCTCCGCACCAGGTCATAGTCGCCGGATTTCAATCGGCTGATATTGATGACCATGTCCAGGACCCTGGCGCCATGCGCGACTGCCTCCAGGGCTTCGGTCACCTTCGCGTGGGTCGAGTGCCCGCCGAGCGGAAATCCGATCGGAATCCCGACCTGGACCTCCGTCCCTGCAACAGCCGCCACCGCTTCATCGACATAACAGGGAGGAACAAAAATGACGACGAACCCCCGATCCTTCGCCTCCGCGCAGAGCCGTAATACATCGGCCTTCGTGGCTTCCGGACGCAGTACGGTGTGATCCAGATAGTGCGGTAACGTCTCTTGCCAGGGCTTTTCACCCATAGGACTGTCCCTTTCAGATGTGATCGTCAAACACTTAGATAATGACCGGCGGCGGGGATAGAGCGACGACGCGATCATGCGCCGTGGGCCACGAGACTGCCCCTCGCACGCTTACGGAACGGCTGTTTTTGATACTTCTCCACGGCTTGATTATGTTCGGCCAGAGTGGAGGAAAAGTGATGGGTCCCATCGTTCCGCGACACAAAATAGAGATAGGACGCCTGGGCGGGAAACAGCGCCGCATGAAGCGAGTGGGCACCGGGGCTGCCGATCGGTCCAGGAGGGAGACCCTGCACACGGTAGGTATTGTACGGACTGAGGCTGGAGAGATCGCGTTTGTGAATGTTCCCGTCGAACGCCGGCAAGCCATAAATGACGGTCGGATCGCTCTGCAGCGGGATCTTTTTCCGCAACCGATTATGAAAGACCGCCGCAATGAGTTCACGCTCGTCCTTGGCCGCCGTTTCCTTTTCGATCACGGAGGCCAGCGTCAATACCTGGTGCAAAGACAGGTTCATACGAGCCGCCTGTGCCTGCAGGTCGCTCCCCCAGACATGGTGAAGGCCATCCACCATGGCCTTGATGACGTCCTTCGGTTTCGTTCCGCGAGCGAAGGAATAGGTTTCTGGGAAGAGATACCCTTCCAGCGAATCGGCTTCGATACCGAGGGTCGTAATATAGGAACGGTCACGAACCAGCTTCGTGAATTCATTCCCGTCCGTGATGTTCTGTGCCACCAGGACATCGGCAATTTGCGTGAGCGTATAACCCTCGGGGATGGTCACAGGGTGCAGGACAACTCGACCGGCCACGAGCTTGGCGAGGATCTCCTTCGGCGGCATGCTTCCGTCGAGCTCATATTCTCCGGGACGGATTTTTCGATCGATCTCACGCGATTTGCCGAGCAGCAAGAAAGCCCAACGACTGCGGATCAGCTGCTCACGTTTGAGAATATTCGCGACCTGTTGGTAGGTACTGCCCTCAGGAACAACGACGATCTTGGACGGCGGCTTGGGGGGCGCGCTAACGACGGGACTTTGGGCCCAGCGCAGAATCTGGTACCCCGCGAGTCCCGCGAGAATCACGGCCACCAGGATCAGCCCTGTGATCGATCTCATGTGTCTCATTGACTGGTTCTTCGTTCCAAGCCCAGGGATCGGAATGTTCCAACTCGTTTTGTAGACCTCCCGAAGGAGGCGCAGCGGGCTGCTCCAAACTCGCCAAATAACTCTGCAACAGAATCGCCGCTGCGATGCGGTCGACAATGCCCTTCCGCTTCTGACGGCCGACATCGGCAGCGATCAGCAAATCCTCTGCCGCACAGGTCGTCATCCGCTCGTCCCAGGTGATCACCGGGACCGACAAAGCCGGCTCGAGCAACTCGATAAATGCCTGGACAACCTTGGCCGCAGGCCCAATCTCACCATCGAGCCGAAATGGCATGCCGACGAGAACCTGGCCCACCTCATGCTCACGGACCAAGTCCTGAATATGCCGGATGTCGGCATCCGGATTCCTGCGATAAAATGTTTCCAGCGGCTGGGCCGTCCAACCCAGTTCATCACTCAGCGCGAACCCGATCCGCTTGGAACCATGGTCGATGGCAAGAATGCGTTGGCCCTTCATCAGTTTACCGCTCCAAGGCCTTCTGAACCAGCCCAAAAACTTTTTCCAACGCGGCGCCGAGCCCTTCGGGATTTTTTCCGCCTGCCTGTGCCATCTCCGGACGCCCGCCTCCGGTCCCGCCGACGTCGGTCGCCATCGCCTTAATGAGTTCGCCGGCCTTGAGACGACCCACCAGATCTTTGGTCACCACGACGAGTAATGACACCTTGCCGTCATTCGCGGCACCTAGCGCCACCACTCCACTGCGAAGCTTATCGCGCAATTGATCCGCCAGGGCCCGCATGCCGTTGACATCAAGTCCATCCGCGCGCTGAACATGAACTTGCACACCGTTGATGTCGCGCACCTGCGCATCGCCCGACGAAGTGCTCGCCATTTTCAACTTCACCTCGGCCAATTCGCGATCCTTGTCCTTCAGCTGCTCGGTCAACTTGCGCGCACGTGACACGACTTCTGCGGGAGCGACCTTCAGGAGGTCCGAAAGTTCACGGACATCCGCTTCTAAACGTTTGACCGAATCCGATGCGCCGCTGCCGGTCAGACATTCGATTCGGCGAACGCCGGCAGCCACTCCTGATTCCGACACAATGCGGAACAAACCAATTTCACCGGTGCGCCGGCAATGCGTCCCGCCGCACAATTCCTTGCTGAATGTATCGATGTGGACGACCCGCACCTGGTCGCCATACTTGTCGCCGAAGAAGGCCAGGGCTCCGCCCGCCACGGCCTCCTGCACGCCCATCACGTCCGTCTGTACCGCTTGGTCGTAACGCACTTGCTCGTTCACGAGGGATTCGATCTCATCGATGTCGCGTGAAGCCAG